>CAIYVS010000566.1 GCA_903929655.1 uncultured Bacteroidota bacterium
ATCCCACTTTTTGTGACAATGAGCTACTTGTTGATTACAATAGCACTGACAAAATGTTTTATAAGATCATGTCTGTTACAGGCAGCGACATGAATATCAGCGGTACATTGCATTTTGGCACAAATCTTGTTGATATAAGCAATATACCGCCAGGTATGTATCTGCTGGATTTGCAAAACAAAAATCAAAAAAATATTTATAAGGTTATAAAGAAATAAGTGCGATTTATCAAGTGCATTTCGCTCTTAAAACTTCGCTCTTAAAGTAAGTGCCCCGAACAGGAATCGAACCTGCACTACCTTGCGATAAAAATCAAAGGATTGGAGTACAACTATAGTCACAAAACAGAAAATCCATCCTCAACAGAGAATGGATTTTCAAGTGCCCCGAACAGGAATCGAACTTTATTCGTTTCCGCGCTCTGGGCGCTGTTTTTAGTTCTTTTTTAAAGGTCGACGCCACGAATGACGCGACCTTTTTTGTTTGCGGTCAATTGCTGACCAAGTAGCCCGTAGGGGATATGAACCTTGTCAATAAGGTGCTGTATATCAACTACTTGCTTTTTATCTCAGGTCGAGTGCCACGAATGACGCGACCCTAGTACTACTATTGATTAAAGAACCTTTTTTGCATTATCGAAAGCCTTTTGCCTGCACAACAATCTTACATCATGTTTAAGAGCAATTGCATTTCCATATCAATACAAAAGTAACAAAAGTTGAGAAGTACAAGCGATATTATTCATTTTAGCTTACTTTTTAAAGCCTTCATATCAACACTAATTTTCCCATCTAATATCTTGGCATAAAGCTGTGTTTGGGACAAAGATTTATGGCCAAGCATTCTGGATACTGTTTCTATAGGTACACCATTATTGAGTGTGATTGTAGTAGCAAAGGTATGGCGAGCTATATGGAAGGTTAAATCCCTATTTATCCCGCAGAGGTCTGCTATCTCCTTTAAGTAAGCATTCATCTTTTGATTAGTCAACACGGGTAAGACGCAATCTTTAGCTTTGCATTTAGGATGAGATTTGTATTTATTCATAATTCCTAAAGGCACACGCAATAACGGTATCCGAGATGGCGTTCCTGTCTTTTGCCTTTGAATCATTATCCAGGGGCTATTATCAATACCATTAACAATATTCACTCTTTTCAAGTTACTGACATCAACATAAGCCAGGCCGGTATAGCAACAGAATAAAAAAATGTCCTTTACGATATTCAATCTATCTATTGCAAAATCCTTATGGCTTATCATGGCTAACTCCTCTTTTGTCAATGCAGTTCTTACGACCTCATCTTTGGTCATTTTGAAATCCGCAAAAGGATTGTTTTTTAACCATCCTTTTCTAACGGCTTCCATCACAATCTTTTTTAGCGTGGTGATATATTTTATCACCGAATTGGTATTGCAGTTCTTAAATGCTTTGAGCCAAAATGCGTATTCCGAAACAAATTCATAATTCAGAGAATTGACATTTAAATCACTGGCTTTATATTTCCATAAAATGAAGGCTTTACTATGGTTGTAAATTGTCCGGTACCGTTTAATTGTAGCAAGAGCGTATCCTTTGTTTAGCAACGCTTCCATCCGCGCATTATAAGCGCTGATTAATTCTAATAGCATCTTTTTCTCTCCCTGCCCTGTGACGAGATTTTTTAAGGCATGTGCCGTAATTTGTTTCTCGTTAGCAATAAAAGATAACCTGGCTTGGCAGATTTTAGCTGAGATCAAATCAAGATAAATATTGAGACTTTTAGCATCATCATCCGGCCCTGCGGCTCTGCCTAATGATCTATCCCACCTGTCGATAGGCCACTTTCTTTTCAATGATAATTCTCTGGATTCCCCATCTGCGGTAATACGTAAGTAAATATAGCAATAGGCTTTTTCTTTTGTTTTTGGTCGTTTTAAAAAATAAAACATACCGAAGCTTTTTTCCAACATAGTTTAAATGATTATAGGGTGAACAATGTTGGAAAATGGATTTTTTACATTTTAAATAGATAAAAAAATGTTTGGGAGAAAAAGGGGGGTACAAGTTCAAATTACTTATTGTAATTTTCTTGCTTTATTCATTCATTGGAGCAGTGACAAATAAACCAAATGCTTGATGATCTTGTTCACGAACCTAAATGAAATCCTTATTTTTACGATAACAATTGCCATTTATGCCTAAAGAATCCAAAATATTCACCCTTTTTATAGCAGCGCCAGGCGATGTTAGCATTGAGAAAGAAGTCATAAGAGACTTAGCTGTTGAGTGGAACAGAAACAGAGGCCAATTTATCGATGCCAGGGTGGAAGTGACGGATTGGTTGCATGTGTTCCCGGAGTTTAACGACCGCCCGCAGGCTATAATAAATGAACAGTTATTCGATAAAGCCGATTTGGTAGTTGCTATTTTTTGGACAAAGTTCGGCTCTCCGACGGGTATCGCCAATTCCGGCACCGAAGAGGAAATACTGAGGGCTAAGAAGCAAAATAAGCCACTAATGCTTTATTTCAGTGACGTTGCTGCACAGCCTTCAACGGTTGACTACACTGAGTTGGAGAAGGTAAATACTTTTAAGAAAGAACATCAACATGACGGCCTTTATAAAAGTTACAATACCGTTGATTCGTTCAAACCAATGTTCAGAAACGATCTTGCAGGCATGATGCACAAAATCATGCAGGGGGATAAGCCAATAGAAGATAATTCAAAAGCTGAGCGGGAGGCAAGAAAACAGGAAGAAAAAGATACCACAGGTGTAGATTATAAGCCGGTAAAAGAAATTGAGAAGCGGATAATTGAAAATTTTCCCGTTTATCTTGCGAAGTTATATGGGATTGTGGAGCCGAAAAGTGCACTTCCCAACGGGCTGAAAGTAAGCAAGGCAAATAATAATAAAGAAGAAATCGCTATGCTAAAGGAGAAGGTCATTGACTGGAATAAGCGCATCCTATCATATACAAATCAACTGACACAAATTCTTAATGATATTGAAGAATATTCTGATGATGAATTAAAAAATGATATCATCCGCAATGATTTGTGGACGGTCAGCGGAGCGCACAAAAGTATGGATGCCGAATTATGGCTGTACAAGAAGAACTATGAGGCCGTTGAAGCATACAAGATTAAGGAAACTGTTAGGAATATAATGACGGCAATTGAAGTGTATAACGCTCGAATACCTGTCAATGTAAAAAATAACACGACATCTACTCCGTCTTCGTTTGGCTTTGATATACTTTCAGAAAAGGAAACGTTGCTGTCAGGAATTATAGGTAAAGGCATACGCTCTGAAATCCTGCATAAACTTGATCCGAAGCATTTTGCTTTGATGACAAGGCGGAGCATATGGGGTTTATTCTTCTTAAGTAGTGAAAGCTCCGAATTTGTAGTTGACCAAACTAAGGACGGATTATGGAGGACGGTGCATAATTGGGATTACATGTATGACTATTTCAACCTTTACAATTACATCGTTTTTCAGTTAATGAAAGATCATTTTTCAAAATTCAAGATTAACCTGGACAGTAATTATAAATACGGTTATACTAACCTGTTCTTAGTGGAAATTTTCCATCACCATGCGAAAGAAATAGAAGAATACAGGCGGTATAAATACAAAGGTATATGACCGAGTTGCTGAAGAAATATGATACCTTAACACGTAAGATTTCATCTTTTCACCCTTTCCAGCAATCTGCCATTGAAACATTATTGGCAGGCCACAATACACTTGTTATAGCACCTACTGGAAAAGGTAAGTCGCTGATATATCAGATCGCCGGGCAGGAATTACCGGGCACAACAATAGTAGTTTCGCCATTAATCGCATTAATGAATGAACAGGCTGCATATTTAGGAGACCGGCTTGCAGTCCATCTCAATTCAAATCTTGAATTCGTTGACCAAAGAAAACTGCTACGAAACATTGCCAACGGGACGATTGCCCCTAAGTTTATCTTTCTTTCGCCGGAACGCCTGCAAAACTATTTTTTTCGTTCCGCATTGAAAAAATCTGGGTTGCAGGTTTCACTATTGGTAATTGATGAAGCACATTGTATCAGCCAGTGGGGGTTTGACTTCAGGCCCGAATACACGGAGATACCTAATTTCTTATTGTTCCTTACCACTCTTGGGCAGCACCCCCCACTGCTTGCGATGACTGCTACTATTGGGAAACGGCCCAAACAGGATATTGAAAAGGAATTTGCTATTGAACCCCAACACGTATTCTTTGATTCCGATCTAGTGCGCCGGGAGCTAAACCTTCAGTTCGTTGAAATCGGAAAAGAAAAAGATAAATTTAATGTGCTAAACAGCTTACTGAATACCTGCACTCCGCGGAAAGCTATCGTCTACTTTTACGACATACCCGATTGCAAATCCTTTTCGAAAAAACTTAATGAGATCGGCATTACGAGCAGGAATTATTTTTCTGGCATGAATAGCAAGGAGAAGAATGATGTTTACACAGAATTCAAGGGAGGTAAAATAAACGTGCTTTGTGCAACAACGGCTTTCGGCATGGGAATGAACATTGCCGACATAGATATGATTGTTCACCATCGTATGCCGAACTCCATAGAAGAATATTACCAACAGGTAGGCAGAGCCGCAAGGGATAGGACAATTTGCCCGTCAGCAAATTGCTTTCTGCTTTGGTCGGAAGCTAATTTTAGATTTAAGTATGATGAGCATATTCCGGCGGTTATAATTTCTCCCCAACAAATTGAAGAGGGCTTTAGAAAGTTAGGGCTAACAAATAAAGCCGGCATACCACAATCTTTGGAATATTCAGATTATATAAAGCAGGACTTAGGCAGGCTGCGCTACTGTTTCGAGAGAAGAGGCGTTTTAAAAACTATCGGAGAAGTTAATGGCACGCCTAAATCCATCGTTTTTTTCAAGGAAAATAAAAAATGGGAAGCGATTGTTGCTAAAATGGTCACAGGCAACAGTTTTATACGGGCAGCGGCAAATTCCAACTTGAACCTACAAGAATTGATAGATTACATTTTCGAAAAAGAGCTTAATGGTGAGATCAAAATATTCCCGGCACGTGAAAAAAAAATATTCTTTGTTTCAGATTTCAATGAAGTGCCTGTAGAAATTGGATATTCAATTACTGACGAATCCATTACTTTGTCTGATTATAAAAAAATCCAGGTGGATAAGCTGTACGAGCTGATTCATAGTGACGATGCGCAGGCTTTTATTGAAAGCTATTTTTTGAGGGAGGCTGATAGGAGATAATAGGTGTTTAACAAAGTATAAACCGACATAGATGAATTATTCTTAATGAGAGCGCTGTTTACGATGCTGCCCAGTTATCAGACTAGAAATAATTTTAAAATACTTTTGACATCGAAAAATAAGAAACCTGAGCAGTTCCTCGTTTTACGCAAAATTCCTTTATAAATTTACATCATCGTATATTCATAGAACTATCATTGTAAATACTATTTTATTCGGTAATGTTAGGTAAACAAAAAACAGTACAATTTATGCATTGTCAATTTAATAAATGTCATGAATAATGATAATATAGTACAGAAAATCTGGAACTTATGCAATATCCTAAGAGGTGATGGTATAAGCTACCATGAATATATCTCGGAGTTGACATATCTGCTCTTTTTGAAAATTGCAAAAGAAAATCAGACAGAGTTCCTATTACCTGAAAATTGTCGTTGGCAGCGACTAATAGAGTACGACGGTGAAGATATTTTGACCGAATATCGTGATATGCTTACTTATTTAGGTGGACATGCTTCAAACGAAATTGTAAGGAAAATTTATGCTTTTCCCACAACGGTATTTTCTCACTCAGAAAATTTGAGGGCCGTAATAGAAGGAATTGCAAAAATTGATTGGCATTCAATCAATTTAGATGGAATGGGTGACATATATGAGGGACTGCTTGCTAAGAACTCACAGGATGCACGTTCAGGGGCTGGTCAATATTTTACCCCACGGGCACTCGTTGATTGCATTGTAAGAATTGTTAAACCAAAATTAGGTGAAGTAATTCAGGATCCTGCGACAGGTAGTGGTGGGTTTTTAATTTCTGCTGATCATTATGTAAGAAATAATAATTCACTTGACTCATACAAAAAAGACCCTCCTAAATATGAAGGAGTTGAAATAGAAAAAGGAACTTATCGAATTTGCCTTATGAATGCCTTTCTGCATCAATTAGATTCAAATTTAGTTTTGGGTGATGCACTTACGACGGATGCTGGAATGCTTTTGCAAGCTGATGTAATTTTAGCAAATCCGCCATTTGGAACAAAGGCAAGTAGTGCCCGTAAAGGTCGAGAGGACATAACCTATGTAACCACAAATAAGCAACTTGCTTTTTTACAGCATATTTATTTAGGATTAAAAAAGTTTGGTCGGGCTGCGGTCGTCATTCCAGACAATGTACTTTTTGAAGATGGAACTGGGAAACGAATAAGGCAGGAGTTGATGGATAAATGCAATCTGCATACAATACTAAGACTTCCGACCGGCATTTTTTATAGTCAAGGAGTTAAAACGAATGTTTTGTTTTTCACACGCGGAGAAAGCGATAAGAACAACACAAAGTCTGTTTGGATTTATGACATGAGAACAAATGCCATAAAATTTGGAAAAAAGAGAGTACTTACTCCTGCGGATTTTATCGAGTTTGAAAATTTATACGGTATTGATCCAAATGGTTTGTCTAAAAGAAATGATAGCGTAGCGAGTGGTAGATGGAAGTACTTTGACCGTCAATCAATAGTTGATCGAAATGATAATCTTGACATTTTTTGGCTTCCAAGTATAGAAGAAACTACTATTGAAAATCTTAGCGAACCAGATGAAATTGCTGCTGCTATATTAGAACACCTGCGAAATGCTTTCGGGGAAATTAAGGAAATTACTGAAATGTTTGAATCTATATAATGGCGATCATACCAAAGGGTTGGGCATTAGTTAAATTAGGAGATGTTACGAGATTAAGAAAATCGAAGATCGATCCTAATGATTTTCCTCCAATACCATTTATTGGTTTGGAAGACGTTGAAGCACATACTGGAGAGTTATTAAATATTAAATCAACTTTGGGCCTTAAAAGTGCAGTTACATTGTTTGAAAAAAACGATTTATTATATTGTAAACTTAGGCCATATTTAAATAAAGTTTTAGTTAGCTCCATAAAAGGAGCTGCATCAGCAGAGTTTTTAATCTTTCAACCCACACCTCTAATAGAACAACGTTATTTACAACTTACCTTAATGACTAAGGAATTTGTCGATTTTACAGGTTTGATAAGTTCCGGTGATAGGCCTCGTGTTACTTATGAAGGAATTTCGAAATTCTCATTCCCGATTCCTCCATTGGAAGAACAAAAACGTATTTTGAGCATTGTTGACTTAGTTTTAGAAAAAACAAAAAGGCAGACAAACTTCTATCAGTTATACCGGATCTTGTTGAAAAGTATAAACAAACGATTCTTAATACTGCATTTAATGGCGATTTAACGCGATCTTGGAGAATTAAAAACCTTCATAAATATTCATCCAACAAG
>CAIYVS010000567.1 GCA_903929655.1 uncultured Bacteroidota bacterium
ACATCACGGGCAATAGATTGCACATCAATATAAGTCTTAGACTTTACTTCACCTGCCAGCACCACCTGTCCGGTAGTTACCAGCGTTTCGCATGCTATCTTCGACTGGGGGTCCCAGGCAAGAAAATTATCAACCAATGCATCGGATATTTGATCCGCGACTTTATCAGGATGTCCTTCTGATACGGACTCTGAAGTGAACAGATATGGCATTTTTATTTATGGTTTTTAAAAATTAGTGCGTGAATATAAATACTTTTTTATTCTACCGTTACAGATTTTGCAAGATTTCTTGGCTGGTCCACATTGCAACCCCTGAAAATAGCAATATGATATGCAAGTAACTGTAATGGAACAATCGTAACAAGTGGAGAAAGTATCTCTTCCGTTTCCGGAACTTCTATTACATGGTCTGCAAGTTCTTTTATTTGTTTGTCTCCTTTATTTACAATGGCAATGATCCTTCCTTTGCGTGCCTTCACCTCCTGTATGTTCGAAACTATTTTTTCATACGCACTTTGGTTTGTCGCAAGGAAAACAACAGGCATTTCTTCATCTATCAGCGCGATCGGGCCATGTTTCATTTCTGCTGCAGGGTAGCCCTCAGCATGTATATAAGAGATTTCCTTAAGCTTCAAAGCGCCTTCCAGTGCCACCGGGAAATTATAACCCCTGCCCAGGTAAAGGAAATTAGTGGCATCTTTATAAATATAAGCCAGCTCTTTTATCTTATCATCCAGCTTCAATACCTCTTCTATCTTTTTAGGTATGTTTTCCAGTTCATACAATATGGCACGCAGGCGCGAAGTGGGAACAGTGCCCTTCTCCATAGCTATTTGCAAAGCTATCAGCGTCAACATACATATTTGTGTGGAAAAAGCTTTGGTAGATGCAACACCTATCTCAGGCCCTGCATGGGTATAAGACCCGGCATCAGAAGCGCGGGCAATGGAAGATCCGATAACATTGCATATCCCATATATCAATGCATGGCGGCTTTTTGCCAGTTCAATAGCTGCCAGCGTATCTGCAGTTTCTCCCGATTGGGAAATAGCTATAACCACATCACTTTCATTAATGATAGGATTGCGGTAGCGAAACTCAGATGCATACTCTACTTCCACAGGCACCCTTGCCAGGTCCTCTATCAGGTATTCGCCTATTAGTCCCGAATGGTAAGAAGTACCACAGGCAGTAATAAGAAAACGATCAGCTTTATTGATACGGTTAATATATTCGCTCAGCCCGCCCAGCTTTATCCAGCCATGCTGCGCATTCATACGTCCGCGCAAAGAGTCTGCTATAACAGTAGGTTGTTCGAAAATCTCCTTCAGCATGAAATGTTCATAACCACCTTTCTCTATCATCTCCAGAGACATCTCCAGCTTAATGATAGCATGCGATTTCTCTACATTACCCAATGTTCGGATACTATAGTCCCCATTACGGTTCACAACAGCTATCTCCTGGTCGTCCAGGTACACAACATTTTTCGTGTATTCAATAATAGGCGAGGCGTCAGAAGCTATATAAAATTCATTGTCCCCTATGCCTATTACTAGGGGGCTGCCCTTCCGTGCAGCAACCAGTTGGTCAGGATTGTTTTTATTTAATATTACAATTGCATAAGCACCTACTACTTCATTAAGAGCAATACGTAAAGCTTCTGCAAGTGTGGTCTTTTCTTGTTTTTGTACCTCCTCTATCAGGTTTATAAGAACCTCGGTATCTGTATCAGAATGAAAAACATAGCCTCTCTTCTCAAGCTCCTCCTTGATAGTGGCATAATTCTCAATAATTCCGTTGTGGATGATAGCAAGGTCTCCCGATTGCGAAAGGTGCGGATGCGCATTCCTGTCATTGGGTTCTCCGTGGGTGGCCCAGCGTGTATGCCCGATACCTATATTGGCCAGCATTTCATGTCCGTTCGTAACTTTTTCAAGCTCACTTACCTTGCCGGCTTTTTTATACACTGTCACACCACCGTTCAGCAAAGCAATGCCCGCGCTGTCATACCCACGGTATTCAAGCCTTTTTAATCCCTTGATCAGTATCGGAAAGGCCTCTTTATTACCAATATACCCAACTATGCCGCACATCTGTGAATTATTTTAGTTTGGAATAAACAACGTTTAATCGCATTCTGTAATTACTGTCCACAGTAGCGCCGCCTCCGGTCACAACCTGGTAAGCCCCGTAATAATTCACCGTTCCTATAATGCGCAAATGCAAAGTGTCACCACCTGCCGGATTATTATTATACCTGATAACGGTGTTCAATACCTCTCTGGGTATATTAAGCTCATAACGTTTAATGTTAACACCGTTAATATTAACAGTATGCAGCGTTCCATCTAAAATGGATAATGGAGAAGTACTGATAGTAGGGTACAGGTCTGCAATAGTATATTGAGAATCTGTAGTACCCGGATAAATTCCACCCTGCGGATAAACTCCGGGCGGTGGATAAAACAAAGAATCAAGTGTTGAATTTCCGGTCCCTATAATAGGTATATATAAAGTCGCCTGGTTGATAACAGGCAGTATATGGTTATTTTTGTTAGTACTGTCTACCAGTGCCCCTAAACCCCATATCTTCACATCCAAAACTGCCCCTG
>CAIYVS010000568.1 GCA_903929655.1 uncultured Bacteroidota bacterium
CTTGCATTTTACTCGCAAACCTTTTCTCTGTGCAAAGTCGGGAAGAGAATGGCACAGCCGCATATCAGGGAAAGCAATATGCCTACTTTAGATTGTTTCAACCTAACGAGCTTCATAAAAACATTCAATACAAAATCTTCTCTTTAACTAATAAATAATAAGTCATGAAAAAGTTCTTACCTTTTAAAATATCGCTGTCATTTTTTGTTATTCTCTGTACCATTTCGTCATTGGTACATGCACAGTATCTTTCACAATGCTATAACAACAGTAATTTCAGTAATTACCAGCCATCCGTAAGTTTAGCGGTAGGGGCGGTAGATGGCAGCCATAGTGTTTCAGCTACAGGAGCGGCCAGCTATAATATACCCATTGCCGTGCCTCCGGGAACTTATGGTACAGCACCTAGTTTACAAATTGCGTATAACTCGCAAGGGGGTGATGGGCCTTTAGGCATAGGCTGGAGTATAGGCGGTTTGTCTGCAATTTCAAGAACGGGCTCTGATCATTATCATGAACAGGCGGTGACTCCTGTTTCATTCAATTCTAATGACAGATTTGCTTTAGATGGTACGAGGTTAGTTGGCACAAATGGCACCTACGGAGCGAACTTAGCTACTTATTCAACAGAATCTCAAAATTATGCCACTGTTACTTCTTATATCGTAAATGGCCCGGGGCCTGATTGGTTCCAGGTGGTTAAGAAAGATGGAACTATTATGGAGTATGGTAATACCGCCGACTCAAAATTCACAGGCGGCACAAGTGGTGTAATAAGCTGGTTCCTTGACAAGATACAAGATATAAACGGTAACTATATCACCTTCTCGTATACGCAAAATAATGGAGAAGTGCTTGTAGATGAAATCAAGTATACAGGAAATGACAATGTGAGTCCGATACTGCAGCCATACAATAAAATCAAGTTCAATTATAATCTTCCTCGTAACGACAACAATACGGCATATATTGCCGGTTATTCAATGAACCTAAGCCATCTTCTTAGCAGCATTATTATTACTGGTGAAAATAATGCAAGTTTTAAAACATACAATTTTAATTATGGCTTTGACGGGGTACGCAGCTACCTGCAGGAGGTGATTGAGAAGGGCTCCCAAGGTGGCCAGTTGAATAAGACTATTTTTAAGTATGGAGAGAACCAGTTAAGTCAAATGGATGTTTCTACTGTAACACTCCCAAATTATATATCTGTTTCTTCAAATACGAATCAATTCTTTGCCGGTGATTTTAACGGAGATGGCCAATCTGATATCCTGATCTCCAATCAGAGCGTGCAAGGTTATACCATTAATTTTACCGTTGATATTGGTGGTCTAGCTGTTTATAACTCTCCTCCACTTAGCTGGACAACGGTAGCGAACAACCGTGGTAGGCTACTGGATAATTTTTATTCTACAGATTTTAATGGTGACAAGCTGGATGATATTGTTACTTCTACTCTTACTAACGGCACTGATAACGTATTGAGTTATTTAACTATTTATATCAGTAGTTATTTAAACAATCAGTATTCCGCTACTCCACATCAAATTTTTGCCCCTCCAACACCTTATAACATTATTGGTAACCCTTCTTTTTTACAGTTCGGCGATTTTGATGGAGACGGCAGAACTGATATACTTGTCACTCTAGGTAGGAACAATACTAATAATTGGAAATCTTATATTTGGCTCTCTGGTTTGAATTTCAACTATTACAATTTGAACTTTTACAGCAGTTGGTTGGAAGTAAACACAAGCAATCTTCCCAGCACTGCGCCACCAGACCAAATTCACGTACTGGACTTTGATGGAGATGGTAAAAGCGACATACTTTTTATACAAGACCAAACGACTACTATAGTTAGTACCAACACCGCCAGCAATCCTATTGCTACAAACATACTTTATTCAAATAATTACCCAATAAAAACCGATGCTGTATATATTGGTGATTTTAACGGAGATGGCAAGGCCGATCTTTTTACCATAGATTCGTTAAATAATTATAATGCAGCTGTGGCATATTCAACA
>CAIYVS010000569.1 GCA_903929655.1 uncultured Bacteroidota bacterium
ATAAATCATTAAATTATGCGGATAAATCCCTTAATCTTAAATAATTTAGGGTTACTTTTTGCTTAAAACGGAATTAATCTTGTACAAGCCGCTAGATACTGAGCAGCACTTATTAGCAGAATTTGCTTTGGGTAAGCGGGCAGCGACCGAAAAAATATACAACCATCATTTTAAAATACTGAGTGGTTGGATATTAAAAAATGGTGGTTCTGCCAGCGATGCTGCTGATATTTTCCAGGAGTCTATGGTCATTTTGTATGAAAAAGCACAAAATGAAGATTTCAGGCTTAGTTGCAAACTTGGTACCTATCTTTTTGCCATAAGTAAGAACCTCTGGTATAAAAAGATAGAAAAACAGTCAAAACAACCCTTTTCTCTGCCTTCAAACGCAGGTGCAGATGAAGGTTTTGACAGGGAGTATGAGGATGATATAAATGTGCATGCAGAAAGAGAAATGCACTATGAACAGTTGAATGTGGCTTTGGAGCAGTTGGGAGAACCTTGCAGATCTTTATTAAATGCTTTTTACCAGCAGGATAAGAGCATGATGGAAATATCTGATGAGTTTGGTTATACCAACCCCGACAACGCCAAGACACAGAAGTATAAATGCCTTGCACGGCTTCGTAAAATATTTTACGGTGTGCAGGCCAAATGAGAAGAAACATATGTCTACTGACTATCAAATATGGAATACGGCCGAATCTTTTGTATCAGGCACTTTATCTGAAACAGAATTATCGGACCTGCAAAAAAGACTGGATAAAGAGCCTTCGTACAGTGCAGAGTTTCGCGAATGCGTTGATATGCTGCGCTCATTGGATGCAGCGGCTAAAAATAAACGGCTCCGCAGTATGCTGAAAAATATTCAGCAAAGCGAAAGCAAAGAGCAGGAGAAAAAAGTACGTACCATACCATTATGGAGTCATTACTGGCGTACTGCTGCGGTTGCTGCCGGCATTGCATTGGTAACTTCCATATGCACTTATTGGGGTATAGAGCACAACAGCAAAAAAGATATTTCCCAATATACTGTTTTACGTCATGAACTGGAGAATATCAAACGTTCGCAGAACCAGTTAATTACTGATATTAATACAAAAAATGCCCAACCTGCATCTGTTGTAAGATATACCGGAACAGGTTTTGCAATAACTAATAATGGTTATTTTGTTACCAACTACCACGTTACTGAAGGCGCTGATTCTGTATACATACAAAACCATGACGGAGATTATTTTAAAGCTATTTTAGTTGCGTATGAACCTAAGACCGACCTGGCAATATTAAAAGTAGATGATGATGATTTCCGTTTTGGAAAATCAGATGTTCCCTACACATTTGCGAATTATAAAGCTGGTTTGGGGTCTCGTGTTTTCACACTTGGTTATCCGGATGATGCAATAATTTATAATGAAGGTTATATAAGTGCCAGGAACGGTTTTCAGAATGACTCTATGCAATACCGGCTGGAACTTCCTGCAGATCCCGGACAGAGTGGCTCACCATTGCTTGACGCCAAGGGCAATATACTTGGTATTGTTACTGCAAGAGGCCGTAAAGATGAAGGAAATACCTATGCTGAAAGTTCGCAAGCCTTATTGCAATTGGTGCATTCTTTGCCCAGGAGCATTAACCTGCATTTGCCTAAGAGCAATAAGCTGGCAAGGTTGGACCGTGAAGCACAAATTAAAAAAATGGAGTATTACAAAGTTCTTGTCAGAAAATATATGGTCCCTTTTCCTTCGTTGGAAAAGGGACATTTGTTTATGATAAGGTA
>CAIYVS010000570.1 GCA_903929655.1 uncultured Bacteroidota bacterium
AACAAAAAAATAAAAAATTATCTAAATACAATAAATCTCACGCCGTTAAATCCCGTTTTTTCATAAAAATGGTGGTTTCTCGCATTTCCTTTTTTAAAACTGCCCACCATTATTTTTCACACATTTTTCAGAAATATTAGCTAAATTTGGAATAGTATTATCTTCATTAAAACTCATAAAGAATAATGAGTAAGTCTTATTATGTGCAGCCCTCCCAATCGGGTGGTGGCATTGTTGCGGAAAAAGTGGACGCAAAAGTGGCCTATATAGATGGCATGGCCTACCCTATAAAGGAGGGCGAAAGCATACTGGCTTTCCTGCGCCGCAATTTCGGCCCCGATTTTGTACCCACGCTTTGCGATGCTCCCAACCTGGAGCCTTTCGGCTCCTGCCGTGTGTGCAGTGTAGATGTGGCCATCACGGCCAATGGCTCCTCAAAAGCTATGGCTTCCTGCCATACGCCTGTAATGCCTGGCTATTTTATTTCTCCGCATTCTGAGCGCATACAACAATTAAGAAAGAACATTATAGAACTGGTGCTTACAGACCATCCCCTGGATTGCCTGACCTGCGAAGTGAATAATAATTGCGAACTGCAAACGGTGGCTGCAAGAGTGGGCGTGCGCGATGTGCGCTACCCCGAAGGCAAAACCCACACGAACAGGAAGAAAGATCTGAGCCATCCCTACATGACCTCCGACATGTCTAAGTGCATTAACTGCTTCCGCTGTGTGCGGGCATGTGATGAAGTGCAAGGGCAATTTGTGCTGAGTATGGCAGGCAGGGGTTTCGACAGCCATATCGTAAAGGGTGCAGAAACCAGTTTCTTCGAATCTGAATGTGTGAGTTGCGGCGCCTGTGCGCAGGCCTGCCCTACTTCTGCAATATCTGATGTATTTGAATCCAAGTCTGTTGTTTTCGACAAGAAAGAACGTACTGTTTGCACATACTGTGGCGTTGGTTGCAATCTTGAGGTTGCAACAGTGAATGGAAAAATAAAATCGATACAGGCACCTTATGATGCCGATGTGAACGGCGGCCACACCTGCCTGAAAGGGCGCTATGCCTTTGCCTTCTACAATCACCCCGACCGTTTGAGCTCGCCTATGATAAAAAGGAACGGCGAGTTTGTGCCGGTGAGCTGGGACGAGGCGTATGATTTTATTGCCGATAAGCTCATTGAGATAAAAGAAAAATACGGTCCCGATTCTATAGCAGGTATATCATCTTCCCGCGGCACGAATGAAGAGAATTACCTCATGCAGAAATTCATCCGCGCTGTAATTGGCACTAATAATATTGATTGCTGTGCACGTGTATGCCATTCGCCTACGGCCATAGGTATGCAGCGCACATTTGGCACAGGTGCTGCCACAAATTCTATAAGAGACCTGAAAGTTACAGACTGCATCATGGTGATAGGCGCCAACCCTACATCGGGGCACCCGGTAACAGGGGCCAAACTGAAACAGGTGGCCATGAGTGGCAAAACATCTATCGTTATTGACCCACGCAGGACCGAACTGGCAAAATATGCAACTTATCATTTGCAGCTACGCCCCGGCACCAATGTAGCCGTGCTGAACATGATGTTGTACTACATAGTAAAAGAAAATTTAGAAGATAAAAATTTCATTGCATCACGCACCGAAGGGTATGAAGATTTCAGGCAGAACATCCTGAACCTGAATATTGACGAGATGGAGAAAATTTCCGGTGTGGACAGGGAACTGGTAAGAAAGGCCGCTATTGCTTATGCAAGTGCGCCTAATGCCATGTCTTTCCACGGGCTGGGCGTTACAGAACATTCGCAGGGCACTTTCACCATCATGCTCATCACCGATCTTGCCATGATAACAGGCAATATAGGCAGGCCGGGCGTAGGTGTTAATCCGCTTCGCGGGCAAAACAATGTGCAGGGTTCTGCAGATATGGGATGTCAACCTTACCAGGGTGCGGGCTATTTTGATGTTACGGTGCCTGAATACCATAAAAAATACGAAGAGTTTTACCATGCGAAACTACCGAACTATGTGGGCCTGAAAATTCCGCAGATGTATGATGCGGCTTTGAATGATAAGCTGAAGGCCATGTGGGTGATAGGTGAGGACATGGCACAGACAGATCCTAATACGCATCATGTGGTAAAAGCATTGAGCAAACTGGAACTCTTTGTCGTGCAGGAATTATTTATGACAGAGACAGCTAAGCTGGCTACTGTTATATTACCTGCTGCTTCCTTCCTGGAAAAAAGTGGCACTTTTACAAATGGTGAAAGAAGGATACAGAGAGTGAACCAGGTGGTGGCACCAATTGCAGGTACAAAATCAGACGGACAAATTATCGTTGACCTGATGAACCGTATGGGTTATCCGCAGCCCGATTATGATCCCAAATGGGTGCTGGAAGAAGTATCACAGATCGTCCCTTTCTTCGAAGGTGTGAAATGGGATGAACTGGGCATAAATGGCAAGCAATGGCCTGTAAATAAAGAAGGTAAAGGAACGCCTATTTTACATGTTGATACCTTTAAACGCGGTAAAGGAAAATTTGTTTACAACGACTGGAAAGAATCGGAAGAGATCGTAAAGAACGGGAAAGAATATCCATATATTATTACTACCAACCGCGAACTGGAACATTATAACTGCGGCGCCATGACACGCCGCACAGGCAATGTAAAAATAGTTACCGATGATGTATTACTCATCAATCCTGCGGATGCCCAAAAGCACCTCATAAATGAAGGCGACATGGTTTGCGTGGAATCAGTAAGAGGTAAAGTGGATATAAAAGCTAAAATAACCGATGAGGTGAAACCCGGCGTGTTAAGCAGCACGTTCCACTTCCCTGATATCATGCTGAACAATATTACCTCCAGCATCAGCGATTCTGAAGCTATGTGCCCTGAGTATAAAGTGGTGTCGGTGAATATAAGGAAGAGTAAGGGGGAGTATAAGAAGGTGAAGTAGTTAATTAGTTAAAAGGTTAAAGGGTTAAATAGGTAAAACCCCAGTCGCGTCATTGTGAGTAAAGAAGCAATCTTCAAGAAATAAGAGGCTCACTACGACAGCGAACTATAAATCGCATGGATTATTACACGCGTTTATTTAGAGGAACTATTTTAAATAGGGTAATCATTATTAAAACATTTGCCTGCTATGAAATACCTGCTATCTCTATTATTAATTTTCCTTACTCTAAATAGCAAAGCAGACTATTGGACAAGAAAAGCAGATTTTCCAAATGGTGCGAGGGCTGAGGCGTTTGGATTTTCAATTGGTAGCAAAGGATATGTAGGTGGTGGGTTAAATATGCTTACTTCACTTACTGTAAATGATTTCTGGGAATATGACCCGGGAACTGATACATGGGCTCAAAAAACAAATTTTCCAGGGGGTGGAACAGCTTATTGTGTAAGCTTTAGTATAGGAACCAAAGGATATGTTTGTACAGGAATGAGTATATATAATACCAGTGCTTATAATGACTTATGGGAGTACGATCCGACTGCAGATACATGGACTAAGAAAACAAGTTTTCCAGGGGACGCACGCAGTTTAGCCGTTGGTTTTATTATTGATAGTTTAGGATATGTAGGTACGGGATATGGCGATTCCACTAGTAGCTACGCAGGATTTACAGATTTTTATGCATATAACCAAACCACAAATTCATGGAATACAATTGCTCAAATACCATCTTTACCTAGTTTTGAAGGCGTTGCATTTTCAGTATTAAGTAGTGGATATGTAACAGGTCAGAGTTTGAATGGCTCTATGTCAGATTCATTATGGAAATATAATTCTTTAACAAATTCATGGTCTGCAAAGGCTAATTTTCCCGATACGGCACGTTGTGACGCTGCAGCATTTTCAATTAATAATTTAGGCTATTTTGGCATGGGAGATATGGGCGGAAATCATTTATTCAATGATTTCTGGCAATACAATCCAATAACTAATACATGGACACAAAAAACTTCATTGCCATCAACTACAAGGGATGAAACATCTCATTTTGTAATTGGGAGCAAAGGATATATATGTTTCGGTGGAGAAAATTTTAATTCTGAGCTTTGGGAATATACTCCTGATGGAGTAGGTGTTGAACCAGTAAACAATCAAAAGCTATCAATACAAGTTTACCCGAATCCCTTTTCAAAAACAACTAAATTATATTTTAGCAGAGAATTGCAAAATGCTGAACTTAGCATTTTAGATATTTATGGTAAGAAGGTAGGTGTTTATAGCAATATACAGGGAAGGGAATTTTTGTTGAATAGAAATGATCTTTCTTCCGGGCTATACTTTTACCGCATCAGTGAAAATGGTATATTAATAGCTAAAGACAAACTCTTGGTGCAGTAGTTTTAGTCTCCCAACTCCCTCTTTACTTCTTTGTAATTTAGGCCTTACCAATTAATTCATAAGGCTGCTTAATATAGTCCACCCATTCCAAGGTCCATACAAAGAATGTTTAATAAAAATATACAATTACTTTACTCCCACTTTTTAAATAAACTGGAGATAATCGAGATGATGCCATAGCAAGCCAAAGTAAGACCAATAAAAAGCAAAATTTTATTATTATAAAGCGGCCCTAGGTTTCTGTGAAGTGCAATATAACTGATGGGGTAGCTACAAATAATATACAGTATTGAAAAAGCAATTTTTATTTTGTTTTTGCTCATCAGGCAATTCTTTTTAGGGTTGTGTTGCCGTAAAAATGATGTTGGCAGTATAAGTGCCTGCAGGATATGCAAAGCCCGGCGTGGCCTGGTATTGTATGGAAAATGTCTGGTTACCGCCATTGCTGCAATTAGAAAGCAAAGTTGCGGTAGTATTGGTAATATCTGTAAAAGATGTTCCGTAAGTACCAGCGATAGTCCCTCCTGTGGCATTTGCTGTCACTTTCACATTCAGCGTACTTACCGGCATCACGGGCGCAGGACTTACCGAACCTGAATAGGTAAAATTGGCTGAGTTTGCTTTAATAGAAACATTGAATAGTTTATTTGACTGCACTTTTAATTGCTGAACTGCGGATGTGACACCATTGACATAGTTGGATACGGTAGTGAAAGGAAGACTTAGTGCGCTTCCTGTAGCAGTACCAGTGGCAACAAAGGTTATCGCAATGGCATTTGAAAAACTTAGGTTAAGGTTTTGATTGGCACTTGAACTAGTCTGTGCTTTTATGTTTATGGCAAAGCAGCTAAAAAATATAACAGAAAACAATATGATTTTCTTCATAATTAACCTGTATTTCAATATTTAAAATAAATAGCACCATAATGGAGGATATGCAAGGCTGGAAGATGCCGGTATGGAACAACACTAATAAATTAAGAAAGCAGGTATGAAGGGGGACCTCTTAATTGCAAAGAACTATATAAATATGTGCCGCAGATATCTGCACAATATGATATTGGACTTTCCCTGCAAAAATAATCAGCTAAAGACTGAGGCGAGAAAGACGATACATCAAACTTTATCTGTTCATTTCTGCCCCTGGTTCTGTATCTGAAGAACTTCTTATGTTCTTTTAAATAAGAAGGCTTGTTTATGACAAATCTACCCTGGTGCTCTATATGAAATACCCTTTCTGAAAAAACAAGTCTTTTATTAAAAGTATGAAAGGACGCAGCACCCGCATTGTTATAAAATCCCACAAAGAGGCATATAACTAAATAAAAAAGCGATATGTAATTCCTATTATTCAAGATGTGTTAGGCATAAAATTACTTATATTTTACAGATTTCCTATAAACAAACTGATCTGGTGTATCTCTATACTTTTTTTATTCATTTTTACTAACAGTTTATCGACATCAGGCAATAAAAAAGTGGCTTGTTCCAAATATGAAACAAGCCACTTAAACCACATCATACTACTTAGATCATCTTGAAATCACTAATTTATCCACTTTTAGCAGTGTACCGGATTGATTATATATACGTGCCATATACATACCGGTAGCCAGCTCACTTAGATTTATGCTCTTTGCATTTTTTGCATCAATAATAATCTTTCCTTCGATGCTACTGATCGTTATATTTACACTTTCAGGAGATTCAATGTATACGATAGATGCTGCGGGATTAGGATAGATATACACATTCTCTCCTGCAGCGTTTACTGCACCTACACCCAAGCTTGTCAAATTATAAGCAGTGGATAATCCGGAACAATAATTATTGTCTGATACAAACACTGTGTAGGAACCTGTCTGTGTAGCAGTGAAGCTCTGACTATGCGCACCCGAAATGGCATTATTATTCAGATACCATTGATAAGCACCGAATGAACCCGTGCTCAAGGTAGAACCAGATGCACTTATAACAGGTACCGGCCTGGGATTAATTGTTACATTTTCACCTGCAGAGGTATCATAACAACCGTTGACACTATGCACTATGACCGTATAGGTGCCTGAAGACGCACTATAATAAGAGGCTGAAGAACCCCAGGGCACGTTAAGTCCGTTATTCTGCCATTGATAAGCAAGGCCTGTAGTGCCTCCTGTGTTAGCATAAAGATGTACTGAATCCCCCTCACAGGAAACCGGAGAGCCTGATAAGGCTATTGTAACATGCGGAGCCGGATTAACATTTACTGTTACAGGAACAGATGTTTTACTACATCCATTTGAGTTGGTAACAACAACAGTATAGTTGCCTGACGCATTGGTATTATAGAAGGATGAAGTAGCACCGGATATATCCACATTGCTCAACTGCCACTGGTATGTCAAACCAGTACCGCTATTAGCGCTCATGGTAAGCATCTGATTGGAGCAGAAAGTAGTTGGCCCTGAAGGTGTAATAGCAGATACAGGCAATGCATTTATTGTAACTGCAAATGACGGTGTTACGCTAGAACAGGTTCCGTTAGACAACACTACAGCATAATTTCCGCCAACAGTAGCTGTGTAATAACTTGAAGTGGCGCCGGGTATGTCAACATTATTAAGTTGCCATTGATAAGTTACACCAGTGATAACAGCGGTGCTCAATGTTACATTGGAGCCTTCACAAAATGTAGATGGCCCGGAAGCAACGATAACATTACTTGCAGTAGTAAACAGGCTTACTGCAACTACTGTTGAAGTATCAAAACAACTAGTAGAGTTATTAGTAACAACCACCCTGAAATTACCACTGTTATTTGCTGTATAGCTGGAACTATTGCTCACTACAGATGCTCCGTTTAACCATAGATAGCTGTAATTCACAGAATTGGGGGATGCACTTAAAACAACATTACTTCCAGGGCAAAATGACACTGGCCCGCTGGCACTTATCATGGCTCCCGGAGTGGGGTTAATACTAACCGTTTTAGCAGATGATATTGCATAACAACCAGTTGTCATATCCGTATCAACAACCGTATAGTTGCCCGCAGCGGTGGCTGTATATGCGGCTAGTGTGCTGCCAGATATGTTTACCCCATTTTCCTGCCATTGGTAGTGCAGGTTGACACCTGCATTTGCATTTAACACTACATTAGATCCGGGACAAAATGACAAACTTCCTGCAGCAGCAATAGAAGCAGGGGGTGGAGCATTAACTGTTACAGAGTAAGGCGCAGAAGTGCCCTGGCAACCATTTGCATCTGTAATAAGTACAGCGTAATTTGTATTTGCAAGAGGCAAATCTGTATATGCTGCACCAGTTGCACCGGCAATATTACTGCCGTTTGCCTGCCATTGATATGTAAAGCCTGTGCCTGTATTTGCATTCATTGTAATACTGTTGCCGGTACAAACGTTTGCTAAGGGTGCTGTTATGGCAGCATTAGGTAAAGGCACGATATTTACTGTTGCCACAGTTGACAAATCGGTACAGCCGGTATTAACATCAGTAACCAATACCGTGTAGTTACCCGCAGATGAAACGCTTTGGGTTGATGCTGTATTACCGTTTGGAATATTATTTAACTGCCATTGGTAAGTATATGAAGCCCCTGCACTCACCGACAAAGTCGCCGTGTTCCCAGTACAAACATTTACAGTTCCTGATGGACTTAAAGCAGCTGTTGGGCCGGAAATTAAACTTACAGGCACCGACGATGAAGTAGTAGCACAGGTACCAATTGAAACAATTACAGAATAATTACCTGCCAGGGCTGCAGTATCATTTTGTGTTGCAACTGCTGTAGGTGAACCATTGAGCCTCCATGTATAAGTATATCCCGTACCACCCGGAGCACTTAACACTACATTATTTCCCTGGCAAATTGTTGTTGGCCCGGACGCGCTTACTGAAGCTGGAGGCGGTGTATTGGCAGTAACCACCTGCACTGCTGAATTTAAATTACAGTTTGCATTAGATACCCGAACAATATAATTACCGCTTGTCATCGCATTATAGGTTGATGAGGTAGCGCCACTTATAATTGTAGTACCATTATACCATTGATAGCCTGTAATGCTGGACCCGGTAGGTGCAAATAATGTAACACTATCTCCTAAACAGAAGGATGTGGAACCGCTTGCTGTTATAGAAGACGGAGGAGATTGGTTTACGTTAATTGTATCTGCATTAGTAGATTGTCGTGAACAATTATTGCCATCTGTAATTAGTACGGTGTAAGTTCCGGTAGTAACCGGTGTATATGTGGAACCAGTACCAATATTATTACCATTGAGCTTCCATTGATAAGTAGCGTTGCTTGCATTTGTATTGGCATATAAAGTATAACCGCTTGCAGAACAGATCGTTACTGTTGATGAAGGTGAAATAGAAGCAGTTGGCAATGCAAACACACTTAGCACATCACTGCTGCTTGTCACAGTACCGCAAGGATTGGATACAATACATGTATAGGTACCGGAATCGCTTAAAGCAGTATTTTGTATAGTATAAATTCTGTTGGTTGCACCCGCAATATTTACACCGTTTTTCTGCCATTGATAATAATTCCCCGTACCGGAAGCATTAACACTCAATACTGTTGGTGTACTTACACAACCTGCTGTGGTTGAGGAAGGCTGTGCAGTAATAGCCGGTGCAACACAGGTTCCTGTATTAATATAAATACTGTCCACAATTACAACTCCGCCAGGAGCAGTAGAAGCGCTGCCTCCAGGATGAGGAGTATTGGAATACCAGGAGAAATAATAACCACCATTTGTGAGTGGGGCAAAATAAACTGTAGTATCTGCCACATTATCAAAATTTATTACCTGGTCAAATATTGGGATACCGCCGGTAACGTTATTTACAACGTAAGCCGGCTGATAACTATTTACATATAGTTGCAAATGCTCAGAGTAGGCATTTCCTGTATTTGATGTAGGATTGCTTCTTCCACGTGCATATTTAAAACGGATACCATAAACTGTATTGGCTGCAAGTCTCAGTCCTGGTATAGTAAAAAAGTCGTTCTTGCCATATGCGGCATTTGAGGCCGGGTCATTGGCGTACATAGCGGTCATAGTCGTACCATCAGGCGAATGAAGCCCGCTTTGAACCGTAAAATTGGTTCCGTTATTGTCGTTAAAGTTATAACAAGGAGGGGTTGTATTATTTGAAGTGCTGTTGAATGTTTCCAAATATGGTATTGGAACTGTAGAAACAGGCACCATGTATGCCGGAGTAGGCGGGGAGTTTTGCGAACTAAATGTGCAGGAATCAAATGAACGGAAATAGGTTGTGTCCACCAGTCCTGGAGTTGTAACAACCAGCCCGTTAACATTCATACCTCCGCCTTGCCCACCAGTCAAATTTGTCCATACACCGGTTGTATCTTTAGTTTGCTGCCATTTGGTTACAAGCCCTGTAAAATAATTAGGATCATTAGCCGTAATGTCTACGGTTGAACCGGAACAAATAGGAGAAGTTGTTGGCGAGGATACGATTGCCAATGCAGCAGGAACACTGGAGCAAGGACCTGAAACAATAAAATTAAAATCTGTAAATCCACCATAATACTGACTGCTAGATGCCCAGGTTTGGCACGGTGTAGGTTGACTGCCATATTGGTAATAATAATACATGGACGCAACACGCATGCGTGTAAGACCTATATTTGCATTTGCCGGTACTGTGAAACTACCTCCAAAAGTACCTCCATAGGTTGTGTAATAAGTTGAAGGTGCAAAAACAGCTTCACCTGCGTCGGTGAAAGAACCATTACCATTCCAATCAACCCAGATTTTATACCATAAATAATAATTGGCACTATTTTTAATAGAAAAACTAATAGTAGTACCAGGAGTTGCTACACACTGAGACGAAGTGACATATGCATAGCCTTCATTTGACACATTACAACATGTGCCAGGGTAACTATGACTATTGGGAATTGGATTAGGATAGCCACCAGGTGCAAAATTTATATTTGCAAGTCCACCACTTGTTGTGATTGACTGATATTGCATATAGCCATAGTAGAAGCCATAGTACGATTGAGGTGTACAATAGGTTTGTGCATTTACCCGCAAAAAGCCTAATAACATTAAAACCACAAAAACAAAGAACAAACTTATAATTGAGTAAGCCTTTTTCATAATATTTTATTTAAGTAACTATTAATAAAACCGTCTTGGAAAAATGTGATACTGCGTGACAGCGCGCGAATAAACATTTGTTTAACCAGATTGATTGCAGCCGTTAATTAGCATTTACGGCAAATAAGCACAGAAACATTTGAAACATTCCTATATGGAGAACTGTAGGCCGAGGGCACAACAGATCATAGGAAAAGACTAAAGTTTACTAAATAGTTACAGAAGGGGGACCTCTTAATTGAAAACCATCAGAGAAGAAAGAATATACAAACACTTCTGCATTGAGCGTGTTTGTTTTTTGATTAGTTGGAAAGCTAACATCATGTTTTATAGATGAAACAACACCATACCTTAATTGTTGATGCCTGCCCTTTACCCTGTAAGTGAAAAATTTCCTGAATACATTAAAATGGACAGTATGCTCTTCGTCAATACCGGTTTGATGATTTGCTATTTCAAAACTTTGTCCGGGTTCATCATCTGAAAAAAGCTGGCAGCTACGCAGACTTGAAACAGATACGTCATTGAAGCTGTTTAATGAAACAACAACAAATACCAAGCCTATCAGAAAGCTTGAAGCAAAATATACTATGCCACGTAGTTTACTCAAAAATATCAGTTGATTAATATAAAGGTATGTTTTTGTATTTAAATTTCAAACAAAAAAGCACACTTTTTGCAAAATGATTTTCAGTTACTTATAAATAAATTTTATTATCTACTGAAAATTATCGGGATTTATTTCCTGCTGATACAGAAATCATTACCAAGATAGCAGCATTTACTTGATCTTATACCTTAATCCGACGTAAACGTTCCTGCCCATTACAGGACCCCATATTTGAGAAGCATCAAAATTTGCCGAGAATGGATTTTCGGGACTAATAATATCTCCGTGTTGCATATAATTTGTCAGGTTCTCACCGCCTAAATATACTTCAAGTTTAGAACTCATCGTTTTTGATACCTGGGCATTCATTTGTACGTAATTGGGAGAGTTCTTTACAATAAAACCGCCATGTACCATTCCAAACAGGCGCTTTTCTCCTATCCATTGAAACGTATATGAAAATTTCCAGCCATTCTTTGTCTGGTAATCAAGGCTTGCGAATGCACGGTTTTTAGGGACCAGTGGTTTTTCTTTTAACCCTACACTGTCGTAAGTTGTCATTACATTATAAAAACGGTAAGCAAGACGTATATCCAGGTGGTGAAGCAATTCGTAATCTAACTGCACCTGGAAATTATGTGCAAAAGACTGGCCTTGCAGATTGTGAAACATTACAAAGCGAGGGTATTCCTGATCCACAACAACCTGGTTTTGAAACTGAGTATAGTAGTAGTCTATACTAATCGACCCCTCCCGATAATTTAAAGTGAATTTCTGTAAAAGATTAATGCCTGTATTCCAGGCAACCTCAGGATTTAAGCCATATGCCTTGCCTTGCTGATTGGTTTCTACAAGAAAAACCCTATTGCTGGCCATCAACCCTATATTTTCTGCAAATATATTGGCTGTATGCTGTGCCCTGCCAACCGAGGCACGTATGGCGGTATTTTTGAAAGGTGCATAACGAAGATGTAAACGCGGCGTGGCAAATGCTCCATACAGGTTATCATAATCGCCACGCAAACCAGCTACAAAATTTAATTTCTCACTGAAATTATGCGTGTATTCTGTAAAGGCGCCAGGCACAATTTCGCTACGAACATAATGTTGTGTTCCAAAAGTTTCGTTATACTGATCAAATACATTGCTTGCTCCCACTTTAATGATGTTGTTGGTATTATTAATATAGGTCTGAAAAATAAGGTTGGCATAATAGCTTCTTTGTGTTGCATTGTAGTCGCGAAGACCAAATTGTGATTCCTGGTCATGGTAAACATTTGACAGTTGTAAGCCAATACTGGTCGCTTTTCTCTGCTCAAAAGTCTTTGCAATTTTCGCCCATTCTTCCAGCCTTGCTATTCTGGCATGAAATCCCCATGGATTGCCGGGAACTTGTTCCATGCCCCTGCTATATCCCCACTCCCCCCCGGTATTATCTGTATAAACACCTTTAACACCAAACTGGAATCCCCATCCTTTAGAAGCATCGAAAGCCCAGCGATTGATGCCGGAGAACTGGTTGCCTAAAGGCTGATCGATAAAACCATCTTCATTCTGATCGAACCTAAGCCATTGAGTAGTGAGATGCAATAAGAGGTTGGTGGCTATTTTATCACTTATTTTATGCCGGTAATTCACATTGGCTTCCGAACGTCCCTGTGTGCTCTGATAAAGATTGAAAAGCCATCTGTCTCCCTCAAAAGGTTTTTGTAATTCTATATTGATCTGGCCTGCCATACCTTCATAACCGTTTACAACACTGCCAGTACCTTTACTTAATTGCATGCTTTCTATCCAGGTACCCGGTGTAAATGTAAGTCCTGTAACAGAAGCAAGGCCGCGAACGTCGGGTATATTCTCGCGTGTAATGAGTGTATAAGAGCCCGCAAGACCCAGTAATTGTATCTGTTTATAACCTGTTACAGCATCTGTATAGGCTACGTCAACGGATGGTGTGGTTTCAAAGCTTTCGCTCAGGTTGCAGCAGGCTGCTTTAAATAGTTCTTTCTGACCAATTTTTTCTGTTTTATCAATGCTCAGCAAACTCATTTCTGTGGCTTTTTGCCTGTGCGAAACGACCACTTCTTTAAGAAGATGCATCGGCTGCATTTCTACCTTCAGGTTGTTGGTACCCGGCTTTAATATTACCGTATCAGGCTTGTAACCTACATAAGAAATAACAAGCCGGTTTATGCTATCGGGTAACATCAGCATAAACCCTCCTGAAACATCGGTTTGTGTGCCAAAGCCGGTGCCCGGAGCTGCGACAACAGCGCCTATAAGTGATTCTTTTTTGCCCTTATCGTTCTTACCGCTTACAGTACCTTGAATATGCCTTAATTCCTGTGCAGATAAATCTGTACAATGCAGCAAAAGCAGGCTGCAAAAAAGCAGCGAATAATGATATTTTGCCATTTTGTTAAGATTTAGTGTTTTTTGGTTATTGTTCTGTAATAGCAGCACTTGGGCAGCTTATCATAAGCCTCATCCGTAGCTTTTATTTTTTCATTATCATGCCCGGCCCTGGCTACACTGCCAAGAATCTCGTCGGCAGAGGTTTTGGACGTTTTATATGTTACTGTCAGGTCATGCGAGTCAACATTCCATTCTGCATGTTTCACCCCTCTTATGTAAGCAGCGTCTTCAATGCGTTTTTTACATTGTTCACATACGCCATTTACCTGGTAATGTTCTGTAACAATTTCTTTGTTGTCTTGCGCAGCAACAGAAAAGAATGAGAATATACTTAGGAAGAAAATTACTATTGATTTCATTATAATATTATTATGGTTAAAAAAAATAAAGAAAATGAGCTTAAGAACTATTCTTTATTAACCATAATAAGTAAAGGAAGAAGTTAATTTATAGAGTGGTATGCTTTGCCATAAACCAGGTGGAGCATTCGTAAAATGAGTTATGGATTTTGTTGAAAATAATATTTCCACTTCATACGCGATAGGTTTGAATGTTGGCAGAACGAATTCGTCGCAATATGTTTTAGTTTGAAAAGGCGTAACATTTTTCTGTTCCTGCGAAACCTTGAGGCTGACAACTTTATCTTTACAGCATTTTTTTCTCGTTTCTTTCTTACAGCCCCCACAGTTTTTGCCTTTTGAGTAAAGCCCCCATGATACCAAATGTTTGCCACAATAATGGGAATGTATAGTTATGCCCGAAACTGCCAAGGCATAAAAAAACATAAGTGGTATAACAAGAAACTTCTTCATACTTAATAGGTGAAGTTAGGATTTATAAGCACAAAAAATACTGACCGGTGTCATTCGGGCATTACAAAATCTTACTATATTTTTGTTAAAATCCATTTTTCATGCATAATCCATTCAAAAAAGGGGATACAAAAACTTTTTCACATATTGTTACGGAGGCCGACACTGCCCGATTTGAGAGCGGAGAGGTGCATAAAGTATATTCAACCTTTGCTCTTGCCAGGGATGCAGAATGGAGCGGCCGCCTGTTTGTACTGGAAATGAAAGATGAGGATGAAGAAGGCATTGGGACAGGAATTAATATAAAGCATCTCTCCCCTGCCCTGATGGGCCAGGAAGTGATTTTTACTGCAACTTTAAAAGAAGTTATTAAAAATGAAGTAGTGAATGATTTTGTGGCGAGGGTTGAGGAACGAATTATTGCAGAGGGTACACAGTGGCAGAAAATTGTAAAGAAGGAAAAACTGGAAAAGGTCTTTGAGTCGCTCAGGTGATTAGTCTTGCATAGCCTTCTCCACCATTACTGCTAATCTCTCTGACCAAACTGCATATTCTTTCGTTGAGGGGTGGAGGCCATCACCAGCAAGATATCCAGGCTTTTTCCCATTCTCACGGGTGCTATCTGTAATATCGCAATAGTGACATTTATATGCTTCAGTTATCTTTCTATTGGCTACATTATATTCGTCTATTTCTTTGGCTATTTTAGCTCTGTCCCGGCCTTCGGCAAAGGGAGTTACGCCCCAATCAGGGATAGAAAGCACAAAAACATGTTGGGAATGGCCATTTGCAAAAATGATGGATTGCTCCAGCAAGGCAGTAAACTCTTTTTTATAATCGTCTATATCACGTCCGCGATACTGGTTGTTTACGCCTATAAGTAAGCTTACAAAAGAAAATGTTTCCTTCAAATTATGTTCACGGATAGAGGCAGCCAGTTCATCAGTTGTCCAGCCGGTAACAGCAATGATCACAGGCTCAGAAACCTTAATACCCTTTTCATCTAACAAACGAACTGTCTGATATGGAAAATTCTCTTTCACCGGCACCTGTTCGCCTATTGTATATGAATCGCCGAGCGCTAAATATGAGTACATAAATATTCAAAGGTTCTTTAATAGTCTGGATTGATGATGAATACGAACAATAGAAACGGCGCTATTATGCTCTATTCTATATACTATTCGATATGTCCTTTCAATTAATTCCCCGATATTTTCATTATGAAATTCTGGCACAACTCTTCCCACCAATATTTGTGTTTCTAAAATAAAAGTTCTTTGTATAATACCATTAACAAATTTCTCTGCATAATATTCAGAAT
>CAIYVS010000571.1 GCA_903929655.1 uncultured Bacteroidota bacterium
CAGTTAAATCTCCTTATGACAGCAAAATCAAATGTGATAGATTATTTTAAAACGCTTTGAGAAGTATTTATTGCTATGCAGCAAAAAAGACAGGATACAAAGCTATTGTGCCTGTATCCTGTCTTAAAACTAAATTCCTGTGATTTTATTCAGCTGGAATTATATCAATAATTACTGTTCTGTTGTAGAATCGTTCTTCAGGTAGCTTATTTTCAAAAGGTGCGTTTGATTCATCTTCACCAAATGCTTTGATTTCAAATTTAACGCCTGTCTTTCCTGCATTTGACAAGGCATTTTCAAGGATTTGCTGTGCTCCTGCTGCCCTTTCCTGAGACAAATTCATGTTATATTTTTCGTCACCGATAATATCAGTATGACCATGAATAATAACTGTAGCATTAGCAGGAATAAGAGGTGCTACTACATTCACCAAGAAATCGTGGTAGGTGCTTATGGATTTTGACTTGTCAAAATCAAAGAGTATACTGTAACGTAAACCTTCCTGTTTAAAATCAACATTAGTCGTTTTCACCAAACTGAAGGTGCTTTCTTTCCTTACAGTATTACCGCTTTTTGTTTTGCCCTGCATTACTACATTGTAGTTGCCTTGTGCATTGTCACCTAAAATGCTTTTTGCTCCAACCATTGCCTGGTCGCCGGTGTAAGGACCATAATATTGAGTTTTTCCGAGCTCGTCGGTAAGCTCAAGCGACCATGACGTCAATGATTCTGAAGCGCCATTAACATTGAACGTAACTCGGCTATCCAACGGATCTTCCTGTATTCCTACAATTTGCACTGGTTTTAAACAAGTATTTCCGCCACCTACTTCCAAAATTAATTCGGGGGATGTACTTACTATTTCCACATTACGATCTTCTTCGCGTAATAATACAATGTCTTTTGTAGCTCCCGGTTCTTCTGACGGAATAATAGGTTTACTTCTGCCTTCAGTTTTTATTCTTGAAGGATCAATGGCATAAACGTCAACTAAATAATTTTTTACATTTTCGGCCATAATTTTACCTTCAGCCGGATTTCTATCTGATGATCCGATCAGTGTCACGGTGCTTTGAGGGTTGCTATACATACGGTCGCCTGTAATATTCAAAATGTTATAGTACACTACCAATTGCCTTGATGCACGGCCCCTGCTCAAATTCTCAGGTTGGTCTTGCTGCAATTGTGTTTCTTTAAATGAGCTGGCAGCTGATTTGCTTAGCAATACATAACGATTTGGGATTTCAGTTGATCCTTTGTCAAAAAACACCTCATTTCTAAGTGGAAATATTTCCTTGATTCTGCAATTTATTAACACTGCTTTAGGTGCTTGAACAGAAAAATCTACCCCCTTGTCTATAGGAATTGGGATTGGTGCCAATTCTGCAACAGCCATCCCGGCTTTTTTAGGGCCACCCAAGAAGAAACGAGCGCCGATATTTACTCCTATTGATTGATTAAGGACTGATGTAACAGTATTTAAAACGGAGCTATAAGAACCAACAGCATCTGTCATTTTATAACCATTCTGGGCATTATTCTTAAAAGGTTGTACCATATAGAACAAGCCGAAAGTAAGCGCGGAATGTTCAGTCAAATAATAGCTCATAGTGGGGCGTACCAAAACGCCAATACTCCCCTGCAAATAGGAAACACTGCCGGTCTTATTAGTAGGATTTACACCTTCCCCAACATTAAAACCAAGAGCGCGTTTAGCATTAATATATGCCTGGTAATCTCCATCCGGATTATTTCTCAGAAACTCAGCTTTCGTTATCATCCAGTCGTTTAGAGAAGGTGTGAGTGCATTGTCATACACAGCTACACCGTTCTGATTGAACTGATAAATTGCCTCATAATTAAAAGCTGCATTAGTGGTATAATCATTCTTCATTTGCAGGTTGATCAAAATGCCTGCGTCGGTAGAGAACCCCCATTTTCTGGAAAAGCGATTCTTGTACTTCAACACCAATGGAATATTTATATTAGTTGTCATAAGGTGTTCTTTAAAATTATTCGCGTCAAGAACCTGCCGGAAAGTACTTCCCTTGAAATCAGTTGACTGGTATTCCATATGAAACTTATTAAAATCAGCATCACCCTGCTGTTGCAGATACATAATACCTGTTCCTAAACCCCAATGACGTTTTCTCCCGAAGAAAAAACCCAGTTCGGCATCGGCTCCATATGTATAACCATTTTTATAATTTAGCTCTCCGGTATTGGGGTTAATCGGGTTAAGGTAATCATTCGTTGTATTTTCTACCTTGTAAGTCTGGAAATTTAATCCCCCCATCAGGTTTACATCAAGCACCCATCGGGACATAAGGCTATCAGCACTGTAGATTTTAGCTGGCTTCTGTGCAGAGGCTGATTGTGTGCAAACAGCGGCTATCAAGAAGAATAATATTTTTTTCATTTTTTTAAGTTTTTTTGTGTGAATATTTAGTTCTTAACAAACTTTGCATAGCCAATAATAATTCCGGCACTATAACAAC
>CAIYVS010000572.1 GCA_903929655.1 uncultured Bacteroidota bacterium
TTTATTCATAAAGGAGTGGGTGGGTTAGTAAATTTATTTCGCAAAACAAATTTAACTAATACTTACTCCTTTCTCTATTTTAGCCATGCAACAAAGTCACATCCAAATTACAAATTCCCGATTCCAAAACCTATCAGCTATCTTTGGGCCATGCCTCTTTTTCGGGAATGGAGTATTAATGAGCACTGTCTTGCCGCCATATGGGAAATTCAGGAACCTGAATCTTTTTTTCTGGAGCGTACCGGTATGGCCTCAGATATAAAAAACGAGAAAAAAAGACTAGAGCACCTCGCAGGTCGCTTTCTCTTAAAACACCTTAAAGAAGATTTCCCTATATTAAACATCCGTCCCGATGAGCATGACAAACCACGCATAGAAAACAACCAATACCACTTCTCCATCTCCCATTCCTGGCCCTATGTAGCTGTGGCAATTGATTCACATGCAGATGCAGGAATTGACATACAAACCCTGCGCAGTGGCATCCGGAACATACAACATAAATTTTTGTCCTCTGTTGAACAGCGCTTATTCAATAATGATACCCAATTGCTCACCCTTGCATGGAGCGCCAAAGAAGCCGTTTACAAATGGAGAGGCAAAAGAGGAGTTGAATTCATAGAACACATACCCATCGTCTTATTCGAAAAAAACACCACAGATTATAACATAAATATTTTTTCTAAATCAACAAATGATCCAAGACTTATCTATCTCCAATCCATAGTCAATCCATATTTCACCTGCGTCTTTGTGTCCAATACAGAAGAATGGACTATTGAATAACACCTACCCCTCAGCACCGCCCCTTCACGGTCAGACGGGTAAGTGAATTAGAATGGAAGGCTCCATAAGAATCCCTTTTAGCTCAGAGCTTATCTTCTGATTCACATTTTACTAAGGTCAGGGCAATCCTTTAATCAGGCAAATCATGGTTCGGACTAATGATTCACAACAACAATAGTACTACTCTTCACATTACCATCACTTATGATACATACATACCCTCCATTACACCAACCTGAAACATCGATAGTATTCATAATCACACCACTTTCCGCATCATACACAATTTTCCCGGTCAAAGCAATAACCTGGATATGCCCTTTGCCCCGCACAGTGACATCATGCCCGGCTGGATTTGGGAAAACCTCTACTTTCCCATTAACCCCCGTGTTTGTAACACCTTCGTTTATCTCCTGGTATTTAGCTACATATCGCTTCCCGTTCGAATTAGAAAAGTTTCCGCTTGCATATACGTTGCCCGAGGTGTCAGTCGCTACACTGCTAATATACCTGTTTGCATTAAGAGCATTAGCTCCTGCACCCAATTCAGACCAACTGCTGCCATCCCATTTTGCTACATAACATTTATTGCTTGAATTGGTAAACTGTCCGCCCACATAAACATTTCCGGATGCATCTAAATTAATGGATGAAATATAGTTATTCGCATTAAGTCCATTAGTGCCGGAACCCAGTTCTGTCCATGAACTGCCATCCCATTTTGCTACATAATCATTGTGGTTTGAATTACCAAACATTCCGGCAGCATATACATTTCCGGCAGGGTCAGTTTTTATAGTGTAAATAGGGCCATCAGCGTTAAGTGCATTGATCCCAGTGCCCAATTTTGTCCACGTACTGCCGTTCCATCTGGCTATGTACCATTTTCCGCTTGAGTCAGTAAACATCCCGCCCGAATAAACATTGCCTGTATTATCGGTCGTAATCGTATAAAATTGATAGTTAACGAGTAGCGCATTGGTTCCTGTACCTAGTCTGGCCCAGGAGTTGCCATTCCATTTGGCTGCAAAGCAATGTCCGCTTGAATCTGTAAAAGAACCCGCAGCGTAAACGTTGCCCCATGCGTCAACTGCGATACACTGAATAGAACTATTTGCATTTAACGCAGTGCTTCCGGTACCTAATTCAGTCCAATTATTACCGTCCCATTTTGCAACATAACATTTACCGCTGGAATTCGTAAAATATCCTGCGGCATATACATTCCCGGACCCGTCAGTGCAAAGGCCGCGGATAGGCGAATTGGCATTTAATGCATTAGTTCCGGAACCCAACTCTACCCAATTACTACCATCCCATTTGGCTACATAATATTTACCACTTGCATTTGTAAACCATCCCGATGCAAAAACTTCGCCTTGCAAATTTGTAGCCGTACTGAAGATCATGCTATCAGCACCAAGTGCATTCACACCGCTTCCCAATTCCGTCCAGCCTTGGGCTACAGATAAATATGGTAATGAAAAGAAAACGATAAGGGAAAAAACTTTTCTGATTAAATGTGTCACCTTTTTCATGAGCTTGTTTTAGGTTTTATAGTAAGACGATATTTATCGTATTGTTCTCTAAAATTAGTAAACTTTTGACATTATATTGCTGAAAGTTAGGTATGAGTGAAAAGGATGGATGCAGCTTTTTTATCCATAAATTTTTGAAA
>CAIYVS010000573.1 GCA_903929655.1 uncultured Bacteroidota bacterium
ACCTTCACACAGAACATCAACTCGATGAATTTTTCTTATAAAGACCCTTCCATCAATAATGTTTATACGGGCCCAAGCAAAGCCATGTTCCTGGACTCTACCTATCGTTATTCTTCAGCCAGCGGTGGCCCGCTTTCTTTTTCTTCAGCATTAGACTACAAACATAAATTTAAAAAACAAGGCGAAGAGTTTAGTGTAGACGCAACTTTGGCATCGACAGCCATGCACCGCTCGCAGATATACAATACAGACTATTTTGGCGCAAACCTGGTTCCTATGCCTTATAGTCCTGTGAACGAGTCTGCCCCAAGTACCGGCAGCAATGGCAGCTTTAATGCATGGGCCGATTATACCGACCCCTTATTCACCAAAAACGGCAAACTGGGTATAGGCTGGAAATCGCAGGTATACTGGTATAAGAGCCAGAATACACCAACCGTAGATAGCGGAACGACGGTAAAAGACGCAATAGATAATACGCTGCTTAATAATTTTAACTACTCGCAGCAGATACATGCCGGCTACATAAACTGGAACGACCAGCTTGGTAAATTCAGTTACCAGGCAGGCCTGCGTGCAGAATATGCATCCTACGACGGCACTGATTATACTATCACAACCACCCCTTATAACAATTCTTATTTCGACCTCTTTCCCTCTGCATTCGTTTCATACCAGTTGCCAAACCAGCAAAGTATTTATCTTAACTACAGTCGCCGCACCAACCGTCCTTCCTTTTGGGAATTATTGCCCTACCTGGACCTCTCAGTGCCCGGCATTATTTCAAAAGGAAATCCTGGTGTAGTGCCTGAATTTATACATAATGTGGAGTTCAGTTATAATAAGCAGGATAACAAAGGAGACAATATTATTTTAAGCGCTTATTATCAATACACTCAAAACCTCATCGCGCGTATTGATAGCCAGATTACCGGTACAAACACTATATTCAGGCAACCTGAAAACCTTGCTTCGGGTACTACTTACGGGTTTGAAGGAACGGGGCATTTGCAATTATTACCCATATGGGACGCTACGATAAGTCTGAACTTTTTTCAAAATCAAATAAGCGTAGGCAATCCTGCTGAAGCTAAGTTTTTGAGTGATGAAAACGGTTTTAGCTGGATAGGCAAAGCGAACACTAACATTAAACTTCCGGGCAATTTTTCTTTGCAGATAAACGGGAATTACGAATCTCCCAAAGTAGTAGCACAGGGAAAATTGCAGGAGTTATATTGGGTGGATGTTGCTTTAAGAAAAAATTTATGGAAAAACAAAGCGACCATTGTTCTTAACTGCTCTGATATTTTTAATACACGCAAATACACCACCTTATACAATCTTGCCGGATATAATGAAACCTATTACCGCGACCGTGAAACACGCGTAGGTAATATTACATTCACCTACCGTTTCGGAAAATCGGATCTAGGTAAAAATGCCCAGGGAGATAAGCGAAAAGGCAAAGCTGCCAATGATAACGCAATGCCACAGAAAGAGGACAGGGAAAACAACCTGAAAGGGGACGAAAAAGACGACCAGGGCGGTGGCGGAACACAGGGTGGAGGCACACAAGGTGGAGGATCAAATGGCGGAGGAAGCAAAGCTGGTGGCGGTGCCCATAACTAGGAATTCACAATTTGGCATTACTTTTGGAGTATAGAAAAAGGAGATTTTTTTATGATAAGATTAATCAGGCAAATACCGGTTTACGCTTTATTGTTTTGTGTAAGTAATGCACAAGCGCAAAACTTTAAAGACCTTGTAAATAAAGCAGAACAAAAAATAGGAGGTACTACCTCCAACAGCAAAAGCTCCCAATCAGGAGGCGGTAATAATTTCAGCAATATCAGTAATACCGACGCAGTTTCGGGCCTTAGGGAAGCTTTAACGGTAGGCTCACAGAATGCATCTAAAAGATTGTCTGCACCAAATGGTTTTTTTGGCAATGCAGCTATTAAAATATTAATGCCTCCTGAAGCTAAAAAAGTGGAAACAACATTACGCGAAGTAGGTATGGGTAGCCAGGTGGATAAAGTAATTTTATCTATGAACAGGGCAGCAGAAGACGCGTCATCCAGGAGTGTACCTATCTTTCGCGATGCTATTCTTCATATGTCACTTACAGATGGCATAGGCATACTGAGGGGAGGTGACGGAGCCGCAACAAGATATTTACAGTCAACAACTTCTGCTGCACTTACCACTGCGTTTATGCCAGAAATAAAAAAATCTCTTGATAAAGTGAATGCCACAAAATATTGGGCTGAAATATTTAAAGCATATGACAAATTGCCCTTTACCAGTAAAGTAAACACTGATCTTCCCGCATATGTTACACAACGTGCCTTAAATGGTCTTTTTGTGGCTATTGCAGAAGAAGAAAATAAAATACGTAAAGATCCCGCTGCGCAAGTATCCAGTTTGCTTCAAAAAGTGTTTGGTGGACATTAATTAATTGCGTGGGTATATATATAATATATAATTAGCATTATATTGCATCCGCACAGCGATGATGCTGTTTTTTCCTTAATAAATGGGTTTAGGTATGATAAAGCAATCTGACAAGGCAGATTTTCTGGTATGGTGGGATGAACTTTCTTTTCCAGGTAAAGAATTATTCAATCTGAAAGAAGGCGGAGAATTGATGTTGTTGTCATTCGGCGGTAATAATGAGCGTATTATTGCTACTATTAATCCGGACAATGCAAGTGCCGCTTTCAAATCTCTAAGCGACCGTTTCACAGATCTCGAAAACAAGCTGGCTGAATTGCTGGCTGAATGGAATACTACAGAAGACAAAATAAAACTTTCGGGAAAAGTAGAACGTTTAAAAGATGCTATTCTCCACACCAATGCAGTTGGTGCACTGGATGCCCTGCTGAAACAGGTGATGGAACTGGAAAACTCGATTCAGACTTTATCGCAGGAAATATACCAGGCCAAGCTTGCAATTGTAGAGCAGGCAGAGAAACTCATCCATAGTGAAGACTGGAAAGAAACAACACAGGCTTTCCGCGAGTTTGTAGATCAGTGGAAAGTGATAGGGCATGTTGTTAAGGCTAAAAATGATGCATTGTGGACCAGGCTGGAAGAAGCCCGCAATAAATTTTATGAGCGCAAGCGCCAACACCAGGAAATGCAGGAACAGGAGTTAATGCAAAATCTGGACAAAAAAATGGAGTTGGTGGAAAAGGCCGAAAACCTCATTGAATCGAAGAAATGGAAAGATACTTCAGAGGTCTACCGTACTTTAATGGAGCAATGGAAAGCCATTGGCCGTACCACCCATGATAAAAATGAAGAACTCTGGAACCGTTTCATTGCTGCCAAAAACACCTTCTTCGAAAGTAAGAAAGAACATTTTGATAAAATACAGAAAGAGCAGGATGAGAACTACCGTCTGAAATCTGCATTGCTGGAAAAAGCGGAGGAGCTGAAAGACAGCACCGACTGGGCCCCTGCCACACAGGCCTATGCAGAGATATTGACTGAATGGAAAAAAATAGGCCGTGTGCCTGCCGATAAAGGCGATGAACTGTGGGACAAATTTAATTTAGCAAAAGACCACTTTTTTAATGCTAAACAAGCTCATTTTAATGTGGTTCGCGCTTCCCTCGAAGAAAACCTTGTTAAGAAAAGAGAATTGTTGCAGCGTGCCGAGAGCTTAAAGAACTCTAGCAAATGGCGTGAAGCAACTATTGAACTAAATGAGCTGATGGATGAGTGGAAAAAGATAGGCTCGGTGCCAAGAGAACACAGCGATAAAATATGGGAAGCCTTTATCAATGCCCGCAGGCATTTCTTCGACAAGAAAGACGCCCATTTTGAAGACAGGAGAAAACTGGCAGAAAAACAAATAGAAAGCCGCAGCAGCCATACGCGCAGTTTAATTAACAAGCTGCTGGAAGAAATAAAAGAAGAAGAAGAAAAGCTTACAGATTTTCGGGAAGGTCTTGAAAACATTACTCCAGGTCATAAAGCAGAAGAATTGCGCAAGCATTTACAAAATCTGATAGCCGAAGGCGAAGTGACCATAAAGCGCAAACAGGAAAAACTGGAAAGCGTGAGAAAAGAAATAGAGCAAATGGAAGCTAAAGTAAAACCCAAGGCCGGGCCCAAACAGGAAAAAGAAGAAAACGCCGGATAAGATAGGTGTGTATGTATAAAATATAAAGAGGCCCCGTAATTGCAGGGCCTCTTTATTTTATACTTAAATATTTTATTTTGCTTTTAAAAGAGAGGTCGTGTATAACTCGGTGGCTGTAAGTGCATGTATAGACGCAGCATCTTCCCATTTCTTCAAAAATTTCTTATGTTTGTCGTACATCGCAACACAAGGTACAGACCTGGCGCCATAGAAAGGGCCTAAGAAGAAATCATTATCCCTGCCTATAGTGATGTTTTTGTACTTTGATAAATGGAATCTTTCATAAAAAGCTCTGATTGGAGTGGGGTTAGAGAAAGTAGCCATTACGATCTGTACATCGCTCAGGGAATCCATACCGGGTAGCAGTTTTTCGATAGCCTTAAAACAATGATCGCATTCTGCACCAAAGTAAAACAGCATAATGGGTCTGCCTTCCGCTAAGGTATTGGTATTAAACATCGTAGTGCTGTCCATCATCAGCAACCTGAATACCGGGAATTTCGGATTTTTCAGGTAAGGGAGTAAAGTGTCTTTGGCACTTGCACTGGCTTCTGTTACTTTTGGTGCCGGCGCATGTTTAACATGTTTTTTCTTCTGGGCAAATGCCATGGAGCCCGCAAAAAGCCCGGATAAAATGGTAAGTAATATTATTTTTTTCATACGCTTAATAATAATTAAAGATAGCAATACAAATATAATTAATGCTTTCTTTTTTCAAATCAAGCAGGCTTTCTTAACTTCATAAAAAACCCTTAAAATTTTGGGAATGGCTATTAACGAAGATTTATTCCTACAGCGCTATAATAAGCTGAATAATCGACAGAGGGAGGCGGTAGATGCAATATATGGCCCGGTTATGGTTATAGCAGGACCAGGTACGGGCAAAACAGAAGTGCTTTCCCTTCGTATAGCCAATTTACTGCGCAGCGAGGCCCAGGTGCAACCATCAGAGATACTTTGTCTTACATATACAGAAGAAGCCACTAATGCCATGCGTCGCCGTTTGGTCCAGGTAATAGGTACTGCTGCGCACCGCATTAATATCTGCACTTTTCACGCATTTTGTAATAATGTAATACAAAACAACGGCGAGTACTTCAGCCTTCGAGCCCTGCAACCCATTACAGACCTGGAACGCATAGAACTGCTGGACAAGATATTTAAGGAATTACCTCAAGGCCATTTACTGCGTAAGCTAAGCGGCAATATCTTTTCAGATGTCAACCGCCTGAACCGTTTGTTCGACCTGATGAAACGTGAGAATCTTAGTGCGGCAGATATATCAAAGGCGATAGACGAGTACCTGGATGATCTGCCGGAGCGCGAAGAATATGTCTATAAAAGAGCTACCAAAGAGTTTAAGAAAGGAGATCGGAAACAGGATGCGCTGGATGAAGAAAAACGGAAAATGAATATCACCCGTGCTGCTGCCGGATTATTTGATACCTATAAAGAACTGATGAAACAATCAGGCCTTTACGATTTCAATGATATGATCGTTTGGGTGCTGGAAGCATTTCAGAAAAATCCTGCTCTATTACAAAGTTACCAGGAGCGGCACCAATTCATCCTTGTTGATGAATTCCAGGATACCAACGGTTCTCAAAGTGATTTATTAAATCTGCTTACTCAATACTGGGATGATCCCAATATTTTTGTTGTAGGTGATGATGATCAGTCCATTTACGAATTCCAAGGTGCCCGTATCCGCAACATCATTGACTTTTACCGGCGTTTTAAAGAGAACATTAAAATAATAGTACTTCCCCATAATTACCGCTCATCCCAATTAATATTAGACAAGGCAATGGCTACTATTCAAAACAATCGCCAGCGCCTGATATATGAATTGCATGATCTGAACCTGGATAAAAACATCCTTGCAGCATCAGACAGGTTTAAAGAAGAAGAACACAATATAAAGCCACTCGTCAGGGTTTATAATAATATCCTGCAAGAAGAAGCCGATGTGGTAATGCATATAGAACAGCTCAAAAATGCAGGTGTAAACCTTGCCGATATAGCCATTATATATGCACAGCATAAGCAGGCAGATAATCTCATATCGCTCATGGAGCGTAAAGGCATTCCTTACAATGTAAAAAAACCTGTTAATATCCTGGATCTCCCCCTCATCCGCCAGGTCATCAATGTCGTCCGCTATTTACAACAGGAAGAAAAAGAAGCACTGAGCGGCGAGGCTATTTTATTTGAGCTAATGCACGCCCCCTATTACGAAATAGCCCCGGCAGATATTGCACTCTTGTCACTACATATACAGGCCAACAAGGCGAAAGATAAACGCCTGGGCTATTGGCGGCTCTTGCTGAGCAATGATCTCTTACTGGAATCATTACAGCTTAACTCAGCAAAGGCCCTGAGGCGCCTGGGCAATAATATAGAACAATGGCAAAGGCATTTCTCAGAGCTTCCCTTACCCCTGCTGCTGGAGAAAATAATTTATGAAAGCGGTATTGTAAGCCATTTGCTTAAGACCAAAGACCATATCTGGAACATACAGGTATTACATACTTTCTTTGAATATGCCAAAGACCTGCATAGCCGCAACCTGCGAATTAAGCCGGCTGATTTTCTCCTGATGCTGGAGCGGATGGATTATGAGGGTATTGCCATCCCTATACAACGTGTAATACAAAACGATAACGGCGTACACTTTTACACTGCACATGGTGCAAAAGGGAATGAGTTTGAATATGTATTTCTAATAGGCTGCACCAAAAATTTCTGGGAAGAAAAGCGGGGTGGTGGCACAGAATATAAATTGCCTGATACCATCACTAAAACAAATGATAATGCAGAAAAGACCTACAAGACCGAAGTGGCCAGGAGGCTTTTTTATGTAGCCCTTACACGCGCCAAAAAGTACCTCAATGTTTCTTATGCATTGAGTGACAATGCAGGCAAACCGCTGCAAAACTCTGTATTTATAGATGAAATATCACATCCTGATGAGCGTGTGCTATCTCAACCCACAGCAGATTATATACTAAAACATATGCAATGGGCGATGGCACCTGTACCTGCGGTGCGTATAGAACTCGCAAACAATCAATGGATAGAAAGGGCATTGCAGCAAATGTCTATGAGCTATACGGCCCTGTCCAAATTTCTTCGTTGCCCAATTAGTTTCTATTATGAGCAAATACTTCGGGTGCCCTTTATGAAAAATGATGCCCTTGCCTTTGGTAGTGCAGTGCATTATGCCCTGGAGCGTTTATTTAAAGACATGAAAATAAAGAACGGGGAATTTCCCGATAAGGACCATGTTATAGGAGCCTTCAAATCGGCCATGTATTCAGAGTCTGGCTCCTTCACAACTATCCAGTTTGAGCGACGTATGGAACAAGGACAAACCGTTTTATCAGATTATTACGACAAGTACATTAACACTTTCCCTAAAAATGTGGAAATAGAGTTTAAGGTAAATCGCTTTATGCTTGATGGTGTTCCTGTAACTGGCAAAATAGATAAGATTGAGTTTGAGGGGGACACCTGCACATTGGTGGATTATAAAACCGGCGACCCTGATAAATCTGCCACAGCCCTTACGGCAGCCCCTAACGAAAAAGACCCCCTGGGCGGCGATTACTGGCGGCAAATGGTTTTCTACAAACTACTGCTGGAAAACAGTGATGATAAAAGATGGCTGGTGAAAATGGGGATGTTCGACTATATCCAGAAAGGCAATAAAAGCAACGAATATAAACGTGTATTCGTACCCGTATACGCACAGGATGAAGAAATAGTGCGCAGACAACTAAAAGATGCCTACTCCCGCATTATGAATCATGAATTTGATACCGGTTGCGGCAAAGAGGATTGCCACTGGTGCAATTTTGCACGTCAATACGAACTGATCCGGCCCTCAAAAGATGAAGTAGTGGAAATAGATGACCTTTAATTCGATTCAGTATTAATCTGCAAAAGTATTGTCCAGGTCCTTGTCAGACTTAGCTATATCTTCGCTCAGGCCCAGGTCTAAAATGTTTTGTGTTTTGGCTTCTATTTTATGAAGCGTGTTTCTGTTAAATACAGATTTTGCCAGGGTGTTAAATGCACTACTGTTCATTATCAAGGCAAGACTGATAATAGATGCGAATACGAGACTGGTTCTTTGTATCCTCTCAGGATTTACCAAAGTTTTACTGCTGTGTACCATTTGTTTGTTTGTTTAGTTTGTGTTTGTATTCCTTGTTTTCTCTTTTTTTTTGTTTTCAAACACAAATTTGCAACACAATACGTCGCCGGTAAAACATAATGCCGTGTTTAACAATAGCTTCAAAAGCGCTTAACATATCATTTAAATAAGACGGGATATTATTTCTTTTCGGGATCTGTCAATTTATCCCTTTGTATTGGCTTTTGCTTGTTGTATTTATAAGCTTTACTGAAGTTTCTCCAATACCATCGTCTCAAAGGTTTAAACAGCAAGGTCCACAGCACAACGGAGACCAAAGCAAGAATGCCTGCTTTCTCAAACATCCTCGTCGTGTTGGCATGCAGGTCTACAGCAAGAAAAACAACCAGCCATAAGCCTAAAAAAAGAAGAAAAGACAAAATGTATTTCATAATTTTCCTCCTGTTATGTTTCCTTTGGGCTAAAGTATATGTTTAGTGTAATAACAAAAAAGGGTTTTATCCGGATTAGACAAATGACATATTATTGCACTTTTAATTGCATGATAATTAAATAGATAGCTTCTGTGAATTTTATATTATTTATCTTCCTGACCTGTAGCTCCCACTATCGCTTACCTTATCTTATTAATATGTTTCGTTTTAATGATGAAAAATATAATATAGCATCTATAGCTAAATTTTGATAAATTTATCTTCCTTTCAACAATTATAGAAAATGGAACACATACTGGTATCAAATATCATTTCAGAGAAAATAAGCAGCGCCTCCGGCCGTGAAGTATTTATTTTGAATATGGATATCGTGAATCAATGGACCAAAGGCAATGATTTTAAGCTTGTCGTCATACTAAGGGATAAAGCAAGTGGTAAAGACGAAAGGCTGGTTTTCAAGCCCAACTCTAATGGTACCCCCACAGTTTCTTTTTCGTCCGCAATAGTGAAAATACCTGCCGATAAAGACCTCCATTTCCAACTTGAATCTTTGATGCCGCTTCTTGGGAATCTCTCTTACCGTTTTTTTTAAAAAAGATTTTCTGTAAACCGGTAACAGTTTAAAACGCTTTGCCCGCAGTAGCTCTTATTAAGGGTTTCTGTAAAAAAGGCAGCAACTTCATCGCATTCAGGAACAATGAAGTATCTCTTTCTTTGCCAAAATAGCGCTGTATGAACCTGCCCATGTCCAGGCGTTTGGCAAATTGTTTATTCCATCTCTTTGCATAAGCAATTTCCATTTGCTCCCGGCTCATTCTTTTTTGTAAGAATTGATCTATTACATCAAATGCCATTACAGACGAATGGAATGCCATACTCATACCATTGCCGCAAAGCGGGCTGATCATGCCCGCGGCATCACCCAGCATCAGTACATGGTCCTGTACCAGTTCCTTCTCCCGGAAACTGATCTGTGAGATAGTTAAGGCCTGGTCGAATAAAAAATCAGCATGTGCAAATATCTCCTTCAGATATGGGTTTTGCGTCAGGATGTTCCGTTCCATCTGCCTGATATCATTGCCGCTCTCCTGCAGGTTTGCTGCCGTGGTCAGGTAACACAGGCAACATGTTTCATCTTCCACGCGCGATATGCCGCAATAGCCATTCCTGAAATTATGCAAGGCTATCAAATGCTCAGGCCAGGGATATTTAATATGGTATTTTACACCAACAAAATTAGTTAAAGCATTCTTTTGACTCTTAATAAAATCACGCTGAAATTTAGTATCCAGCCTGCTCCTTTTTCCCCAGCACCCGCAAACCATTCTTGCAGTAAAAGTCTTGTTACTTGTCTTTACACTAAATACATCTTCGGCAAATTGCACATCTTCTGCCCTGGTATTAGTCAGCAGACTCACTCCTTTTCGTTGCGCCACCATGGCAAGCGTGGCATCCAGCTTATAGCGGCTTATACCAAAACCTCCCTGGGGCAGGGTAGTGTTCAATACCCGTCCCCTGGTGTCAGATATCTGCAATGTATTGATTACAGGCAGGTTCATTAAAGATATGGGTACGCCCGTCCTTTCCAGGAAAGCCTTACTCTCCATACTTACATATTCACCACACACCTTATGGTGGGGGTAATTGTCTTTTTCCAGCACAAGTACTTTATATCCGCTGTTGTTTAACTGGATAGACAAAGCAAGGCCGGCAAGGCCACCTCCTATAATAAGTACGTCAAATTCAGGATCAGTGCTCATTCTTTACATATACAAGATAACGAAAAGCCCATTCAGAACTTATTTTAAAACGGTTGATCCCTGCCTTATGCAATAGGTTTTTCCATTCCTCTTTTTTAAAGCCCCGCATCACAGATATGGGAGCATCATTCTTTACGAGGTAAGATCTTGAAAAAACAGTAGTAAGGCATTTTATAGAATAATAAGCGACCGGATGCCTGTGCAGATCGTTGATAAAAAAGCCAAAATAGCTGTTAGCTCTCATCCATCGCAATTGTTCTATCAGTTCCGGATCGGTAAAATGATGGCAAAAAAGAGATGAGAAAATAATATCGGGTTTATTGCCGCCTAGCCACTGCACGCTTCGGTAATCGCTTATCACCCATGTTGCATCCAATGCACGGTTCTTCTTAATGGCATATGCTATACACTCAGGCTTAATATCTATACCTGTAAACTTGCAGGCGACATTATTTTTCTTAAAGAACTTTTGTAAAGCAAGCAGGTTATCGCCTCCTCCACAGCCTATCTCCGCAATATGTACCGGCCTTTTTAATTCAATAATTCTTCTTAAGAACATGCCGGCGCCTTTACAACTTACTTTGTGCCCGCCAAGCAGGCTATTTACCTTGTCCAACTCCTTCATATTCTGCCGGATGTCATCAAAAGGTATATCGTCCTGGTCCAGTAATTCTTTTTGGTATGAACGTTGTTCAAGCATTATGTTACGGTCATTATTAAGCTTTCCATCGTCAATCCCGGTCCGAATGCAATTCCAAAGATATGAGCTTTGCTATCATTTAATAAAGATTCCCACATTTCTTTCAAAACAAATAATATAGTGGGCGACGACATATTGCCATAATGTTTCAGTACCTCGTATGAGGCTTTCAGGTCCCCCTCTTTCAGTGACAAGCCTTTTGCTATCCCCTCAAGTATCCTTTTACCGCCGGGGTGCACGCACCAGTATTTTATATCCTCATCTTTAAGCCCTGCTTTATCCAGTGCTCTTCGCTTCAGAGGTGCAATATCCTGTTGAAATATTTCCGGCACATCGCCAGATAAAGTCATGATAAATCCCCTGGAAGAAATATTCCATGACATATCATTCCTGGCTTCCTGCAGTATTTCAGAATAAAAACTTTTTAAACAAATCCCCCGTTCAGCTGCAGTATCGGCTACCACCAAAACAGCCGCAGCCCCATCTCCGAATAATAAAGGAGCAGTTATAGCATCTTCAGAAAAGGTTTTTTGAAAATGGAGCGTACATAGTTCTGTGCATACGATCAGCACTTTCGAATTTTCATCGGCCAGTACAATATTATTGGCCTGTTTTAAAGCATGTATAGCTGCATAACAACCCATAAAATTAATGGCAGTTCGCTCCGTCCATTTGTTCAGTTGTAATGCTTCCATCAATTGCAGCTCCAGGCCCGGTGCGCTCATGCCTGTACAGCTTACACAAATAAGGTGTGTTATCTCAGACCTGCCCGTTTTGCCCTCTATGCATTGTAATGCGACATCTAAAGAAAGGGGTAAGGAATATTTTCCAAACCATTCCATCCTTTGTTCCAGGTCGGGCACAGGCTCCAGGTTTGCCGATTTTGGAAAAAAAGTCCACTCATTCATAGGCGAGGTATAATCCCCTATAACAGAATACCTTGTTTCAATACCGCTGTGCCTGTACATGTAACGCAATACACGCTTTTGCGCATCATTGGCATCATAAGCCTGCTCCATGAAATGAAGGATATCTTCCTGCCTGTGCATGTGGGCCGGTACACTGCTTGCTATCGAAATGATCTTAGCCAAAATGCTGTAGTATTATCAAGGTGATAAATGCAAAATTAGTGCAGAAAGCCGCTAACCAGTTCATGCTCATGGTGTTCTTAAAATTTGCTACTTTTTCATCTTGCCAGCATTGCAAGGCCCATCGTAAAAATTTCACAACCACTGGCACAAACCACATCATTAAAATGAAAAAGTAAAGCATCTTTCCATGTTCATAAAAATGCCATGCCAGCAAAACAAATGCAACAGAATACAATACTGCACAATATATAAACGTACCATTTACACCTAAGGTTTTACTCAACGTCCTTACGCCATCCTTTATATCCTGTTCATGTTGGTAGATCTGGGTAATGGGATAAAACGCTCCTATCAGCAAAGTACTTACCAGCATACCCATCCATGGTATAATATGGTTTTGCAGGCTCACACCATAAAAGACCATATAAAAAATCAGGCCCCCCTGGTTCAATACTACTGTTAGGTAACCTGTTACCGGGTACTGTTTTAATCGTATTCCTCTATAGCTGTATAACCTTGAAAAGAGGATGTAAACAATATATAATCCTGCAAATAAAGGGCTGATCAAAAAAGCCAGCAGGCTGCCCCCTATATCCATCATCCATGTTATAAAATACAATTGTCGCGTAGGTGCCTCCGGCTTTTCAATATCCCCGATACTTCCCTCATCACGGTCCATATAGCTGTTATAGCCGTTACTGGCAGGGTACAATAAAAAATGCAGCAAAACAAAGATGATCAAAGCATTTCTCAGATCAATACCATCCGACATCGCCAGGGCAAAGAGATAAACCGGCAATAACAAAAACGAAAACCGGAACCTGAGTAATTGTATAGTAGACCTCTGCAACATATACTCTTATCTACTTTGAAGATATGCTTTTTTGATGGAATGGAGTTACAGGGCATAAAAAAGAGGCTGCCATTTTGGGGCAGCCTCAGTAAAATCTGAAAAAAAGAATAATTACCTTGTCAATACAAACCTCAAGA
>CAIYVS010000574.1 GCA_903929655.1 uncultured Bacteroidota bacterium
ACACACTTTGCGCCAGTAAAAGAACTAAAAATGAAAGTAAGAGATTCTTCATAAAAAGGTATTTTTAATGCACGATAAAATCTTATTCCTGAAATTGGGCTTTCAAATCTGATGTTGACAAAAAGATATACAAAGATTAAGGTACAGATTTCATAATAATGTTGGTGAAGTTAAATAAATATTATTGAATATTTAAAAATTATAAATAGAATGGTTGATTGGTATCTAAAAATAACAAAGCCACCGGAAGGTGGCTTTGTAAATATTATATTTCTCTATCAATCTTACTCCTCAGAAGGATCGTTAGATTTTTTTCTTTTAGCATGAAATTTTCTTGCAGCATAAGTAACACCGGCTATGGCCAGTATGCTAAGCCCGCCGTCAACAGGTGCCCCATCGGGTACTCCAGGATCAAAACCCGGTTGTGCCAAAACATACAAAGGCATGCTTAGCAGTAAAATAGCCAGGAGGAATGCTGTGTTTCTGAAAAAATGGTTCATCATACAATGTTAAGTAATAAAGGTAAATTATTTATTTTGTCAATTTTAAAAAATAACAAAAAGTAACAAGGGTTTTTTAGTTGGCTTAACCTTCACCCTATTTCTCAGTATTTTCTTCTTTGTTTTCGCCTGCTTTTTTCTTTTTATTCAAAAATTTATTGGTACCATAAACTACGCCGGCTACTACCAGCATACTAAGGCCACCATCCACCGGCGCACCATCAGGTACACCGGGATCAAAACCCGGTTGTGCCATAACATATATAGGTGAGCAAACAATAGCTACAACGAACAGCAGGATTATTGAACGATACTTTAATAATGTACTCATGACTTTTTCTTTTTTTTATGTTATCCTTTATTATTATTCTTTTATTAAACGTTCTGTTACAGATTCATTACCACAAGTCACCTTCACCAGGTACATTCCCGATACGAGGTTCTCCAGTACCAGTTTGGCATTGCCGCCCTTAACTTGTCCCAGCGATTTCTTATACACTTCCTGTCCTAACATGTTAGTAATACTAATTGTTGTATTGCCTGTCTCAGGTGTTTCAAAACTCACCACAGCATCGTCCGTTGCCGGGTTAGGATTAATGATCACCTTCAGGTTATGTGATATCGCATTGTTCACCGTTGTCGGATTGCCTGATAAGTTCAGTTCAAAACGGTTGTCACCGAAAGACGCAGGGTCTGAGGTAACGGTGAAGTAATAGTGCATGCCTTGTTGCAATTGCTGCACATTGTTCAGGAATTTGTCATGCAGGAATAGAGTGGTTCCGGCAGGTACATTATAATCATCTACCCTGATAGCGTAAGTTTGTGTAACAGCAGTTTGTAAGCCAAGTTGTATCACCTGTCCATTAACATAAGGCCTTACATCTATTGATAATTGGTTATTGTCACTGGAGTAAGTGTAAAAGCTAAGAGAAGGATTCATAAACTTAACAGCATCCAGGTTATCTTTCACAGACATTGCGTTGCCGTCAAACATTAATAATAACCTGTCCCATGACAATGAATCATGATTACTCAAAATGCGCAACTGCACGGTATTATTACCAAAGCCTGAAGTGGTTTTGAAAAGATTGCCTGTAGCATTGTTAGTCACTTTAATACCCTCAGTGAACTGTATAGTGTTGTTGCTGGATGAACTGGTTTGAGCAACAAACGCTGCACTGGATGGCAGTATATAAGAGACATTGAATGGCTGTGAAACATATGCACCCTGTGCCCCCTGGTTTGGATCCCATGTCCAGAAATTGGCCCCTATAGCGCTTCCCCTTGTAGTCAGGCTCAGGTCAATGTTTGAGGGGTAAGGGTTTGAAAGCAAATTATATCCCTGCACGGCATTAGTAATAAGTGACATTGTTTGAGTGCCCTGGTTCACCGGCCCGCTCAAAGTAAGCGTGACGGGAGCCGGTATGTAAACCTGCGGCCATAAAGCCTGGCCTTTTGCACCCCTTATATATACCCTGATACCTTCATATTGATTCCATGCATTAGCACCTGCACCATTTGTGCTTGTAAATGCGGTCCATCCCGGATCATTGATAGGTGAGCCATTAGCTACCGGCGAAGTAGGATCATACCAGAAAGACGAAGGCGCATTGGTCTGAGTATAAGTAAATCCATTTGCAGAGCCACCGCTACCTGTAATATCTATCTCATCAGTTAACTGGGTTAATGGAATAGCCGTGCTGAACGGATGACCGAGGAAACGGAATGCTTTACCGCAATTGGTAACCACCTCGCACTGGCCTCCGCCCTGGTGAATATATCTTTGTACGATCACATCCCCGTTGATGTAGCCACCAGAGTTAGAACCGATCCCGATATTACCTGTACCATTGATGTCTGAATAAACAGCAAACGCACCATTTGTATTTAGCACACCTGCAGTAGGCAGGTAGTTATTAGCAACATAAAGTGTGTTACCGTATGACGGATTAACTGTTAAGCCGTTAATATTATTCAGTTCAAGATTATAGATATTATCGGTAGCACCTGTAAATGTTTGTGCAGAAGTGCCATTTACAGACATATAGCCTGCCCCGGTAATGTATCCGTTAATCGTCATGTTTCCCTTAATATTCAAATCCAGACCATTACTAATGTCAAGAAATACGCCTCCGTTCTCTACAAAATTATTTGCAACTGCACTTCCGGATGTAATATGAGGAGGTAATAATGTAGCCGGTACATAAGCACTAATAGTAGTGGTTGGGATAACAGGCAATAACCAGTTTGAGGTGTCGAACCAGTCATTGCTTAAAAAGCCTGTCCAGTAATTGTATGGCAACACTGTAATCGATTTGGAACGTGGCAATAATGAGTAACAGTTATAAGTGTTTATTGCATACACTGATAATGTACCGCTTGTTGCTGATGTGCTGAAATCTGCATTTACCGTGTTTATGGAAGCACCTATATTGGATATACCTGAACCTGAATAAGACCATGCATAGGAAGAAGCGTCAATATTTGTTGGCACACTATAATACACCCCTGTTTGTCCCTGGCATGAAGAATCCCATAAAATAGCAGTGGGGTATTGTTTAACAAAGTCAAGCGGTTGATTAGGCCTTGGATTGATAGTAACCGATACTGGGAATGTAGTAGGGTTGGTGCATCCGTAAGCTGTAAGCGTGTAAATATAAGTTACAGTTGCAGGTGTCAGATCTGTTGTGTTTATCAGGAATTCATTAGGGCTGTTAAAACCTGCTGTTGGACCGGTTGGTGTTATGTTAGCTACAGTAGCTCTTGTCCATGCATATGTGGTTGTAGTAAATATGGTTGAGCTTATTGGCGTGTAGCTGAACGTAAGGTCGCTACATTGGTCAGGTGCTGTGCTGCTGCTTGTGAGGGCAGGAAGCGGGTTAACTGTAATGTTGAAATTTGTAGTTGCACCTGTACAGGTAATTAAATTAATGGTGTAAGATGGTGTTACAACAATATTGCCAGTTACAGGGATGATACCTGTATTATTACCTGTGAAAGAAGCGATATCCCCGATGCCTGAAGCTGCAAGACCTATTGATGTCTGGCTGTTGGTCCAGTTATATACTGTACCAACAACATTGCCGCTGAAATTTACTGCCGCGGTAGATGTGTTATGGCAAACAGTTTGATCGGAAATGGAATTTACGGTTGGATAAGGATTAACTGTAAGCGTAAATGAAGTAGTTGAACCGTTACATGTTAATGAATTGTGCGTGTAAGTAGGTGTTACAACTACATGTGCATCCACATAAGCCGAACCAAAATTAGTTCCTGTAAATGATGCAATGTTCCCTGAACCGGAAGCAGCCAGTCCTATGGAAGTCAGGTCATTAGTCCAGGTATAAACAGTAGCCGGAGTTGTTACGACACCACTGAAGTTGATAGTTGAAAAGTTAGAACCACTGCAAACTGTCTGGTCAGATACGCCATTTACTGTCGGAGTCGGGTTAACTGTAAGTGTAAATGAAGTATTTGAACCATTACAAGTAAGCGCATTATGTGTATAAGCAGGCGTAACAGTTACTCCTGCATCTACAAACGTAAGGCCTGCATTAGTACCTGCAAAAGCGCCGATATTACCTGAGCCTGAAGCCAGCAGCCCAATAGAGGTCTGGTTATTGGTCCAGTTGTAAACAGTAGCCGGAGTAGTTACCGCGCCGC
>CAIYVS010000575.1 GCA_903929655.1 uncultured Bacteroidota bacterium
ATGTGTACCTGCAAGGTATCATTCATGATATTTCCAGCCTGAAAAAGGTTGAAAAAGCAAATATACAGGCGGAAAAGCTGGCTTCTACCGGCCGCCTCGTCCGCACCCTGGCGCATGAAGTTCGTAACCCGCTTAATAATATCATGCTTTCTGTTGAACAGATCATGCATGATGTGAGGGATGAGGACTCCCTGGTTTACCTCAATATGATTCACCGCAACAGCAAGCGCATCAATGACCTGATAAGCGAATTGTTGAACAGTTCGCGTCCAACAGAAATTGCGCTTGAAGTAATATCCATGCAGGAAGTAATACGAAATGTAATTAATGATGCTAAAGACAGCGTGATATTAAAACGCATAAAGCTTGATATTAACTATCCTGAAGGGGAGCAAATGGTGATGGCTGACATTGCGAAATTAAGGATCGCATTGTTCAATATCGTGATCAATGCAATTGAAGCTATGGAAGAGGGCGCAGGCATCCTGTCCATAAAACTTAACAGGCACCATAACAATATGACACTTGTTATAAACGATAATGGTTGTGGGATCAGCAAAGAGAATATATCGCGCTTATTTGAGCCATATTTCACCAAAAAAAGGAATGGAATGGGCCTTGGGCTGGCATTTACGCTAAATATCCTGCAGGCTCATAAAGCAAATATAGATGTTAGCTCCACCGAAAACAAAGGCACTACATTTACCATTACTTTTCCACTGGCGAAAGAATGATTATACTTATTTTATTACTTTGTTATCTTTGAAATAATCAGAAAGCTCATGTATAAATACTTTTTATTGTTTTTCATCTTATCAGGCAAGATCGGCACTGCACAAGTAACATACGATACTGTTCAGGCACATTTTGCGATTAATGAATCTGTACTCGATGAAACAGATAAACAATTACTGAGTCTGCTGGTCTCGAAAGGCGTTATTACGCCTGCAACAAACCTGGTGGTAATAGGTTATGCAGACTACCTGGGCTCTGAAAACAAGAATCTTGAACTTTCTGAAAACAGGGCCAGGAATGTATCTGATTACCTGGTAAGTCTTGGCATTAATAAAGACCTTATAAAACTCTGTACAGGAAAAGGCTCTGTGAAAAGAGAAGAAAAAGATAAAAAAGGTTTTCCTGCCGACCGGAGAGTTGATATTGTTATGGAAACCACCAAAGTTGAAGCGCCAAAAATTGCACCCAAGCCCCCTGTACCGGTAGCTACAACACCCTCGCTTCCGCCAGACCCATTTCCCAAAACCCCTTTAGGCTCATCTTTTATTTTAGAGAATATCCTCTTTTACGCAAACAGGCACGAAATTGAAGACGAGTCTTTACCTATACTGGACAGGCTGGTCGAGGATATGAAAACCCACCCCAATGTCCACATACGTATCGAAGGTCATATTTGTTGCATCCACAACGGAAAATCAATGGCCGAAGTAAGTTACAAAGATGCTATACTGGACGCCACGGATCTTGGTATTGACGAAAATGCGCCTTATGATGAAAATGAACCCATAAAACAACGTTACCGAAGAAATACATTATCCAGGAACAGGGCAAAATATATTTACGAATACCTGGTAAAGAAAGGCATCTCTGCAGACAGGATGAGCTTTATTGGCTATGGTAATTTGCGACCCCTGGTAAAAGATGAAAGAACAGCAGAAGACGAAGCAAAAAACCGCCGGGTTGAAATAAGAATTACAGACAGATGATACTGTTCATATCCTGTATACGATAGCATTATTTGCCCCTGCCCTGTATAATAACCATAAGGGTATAAAGCATGATCTTCACATCAAGAGCGATCGAACAGTTCTCTATGTACAATAAGTCATATTTCATGCGGTCTATCATTTGGTTCACATTCTCTGCATAACCATATTGCACCATGCCCCAGGATGTAAGACCGGGTTTTACTTTATGCAGGTATTTGTAATGCGCATGTGTCTGGCTGATGATATCTATATAATATTTGCGCTCGGGGCGCGGACCAACCAGTGACATGTCGCCTATCATTATATTAAAAAACTGGGGTAACTCATCAATACGCCATTTACGCATAAAACGGCCCCAATTGGTTATACGCGGGTCTTTCTGGCTGGAAAGTAAAGGGCCGTTGGTCTCTGCACCCACGTACATTGACCTGAATTTGTAAATATTAAATGGTTTACCAAAAAGACCTATTCTTTCCTGTTTATACAGTATAGGGCCTGTGGAAGAGAACCTCACACCAATTGCTGCTATCAAATAAACAGGCGAAAGCAGGATCATAGCCACAAAGGAAAATACAATATCAATAAACCTTTTGCAAACCCTCTGCCAGTCTACCATCAGGTCTGGATGGATATGGATCAGCACCGCATCATAAACATTGCTCGTTTTAACAGAGCCCGAAATAATATCATAAATGTCGGGTAGTAATTTTACCACTACTGGCCTGTAACACAAGCGGGTAATAATATTTTCAAGCAAATGATGTTCAGAAGAATCTACAGCCACAATTACCTCTTCTATTCCGTACTCATCAATAATGGCTTCTAACTCAGACAGGTGACCAAGCTGAGGCAGGTAATTACTCATGCCATTACTGGCTTCTTTGTTAGAATAGATAAATCCCTTGAAGATATTACCCAGTGCCTTCGGATTCTCTTTCACCTGCTTATATACATTTATAGCCTGCTGGTTGCCACCTATTATCAATGTATTGAAACCAACTTTACCTTCAATGAGATTGTTTTTCACATGATTGAGGATGAGCAAACGGAATAATAAAGTATAGGCAGTATGGATGAGCAGGTAATGACCTGTCATCCTGATAAAATAGGAATAGTCTTTATTATCATTGGCAAACACAAACAAGGCCACTATTACCGAACCTATAATACAGGAGATAAGGGTACGGTTGATCTCGTTCAGGCGGGATTTACGATAGAGGTCAAAATAGGTACCTGATAATAAATATAGAAACAACCAGCATAAAGGGATAATAAAAATACTATTGATAGCATCCCTGAATCCAAACAATTGCAGCGTGTGTGAAAAAGTCTCGTTTGATAGTATTTCGTGCCTGTAAATCCAAAAAGAAAGCCAGGCTATTGCTGCTGAAAAATAATCAAGCAGTACAAGCATATTGATGGCTCTTCGTTTTGTATGCACTATGAGTGAATTTTATTTAGAGGTAATTATTTTGACATTATCAATCAATATGTACCCACTACTCTGTCCCGGATGAACAGCTGCTTTAAAATAAATATAAAAATAGCCTCCCGCATATTGTGCTGCGTAATCAGCAAGACTTATATACATTTTCTGCCAGCTATCGGACGGATTAAACCCATACAAATATTGTTTACCCGATGGAACGGTAGCCCCATTGGCGCTTATAAAGGCCTGCATCCCAAAATAAATATCCCCTGTTCCTTTATAATTAAATTCACACATGGAGGGGCCGCCAGGTAGTAAAATACTGTCCCTGTTATTTACCTCTACACTATCATTTACTGAATTAAGACGCATAGCTGCCGAATAATGGCCTTCAAAAACAGAGTCCGTGCTGCTTGTTCTTACCATTGTGCCTTTATTAAAAGTAGTGTCGCTGACAAAAATACTGCCTGCTTCAAAATTCTCCATAAAACGGAAGGTATCTGCCAGCGGGCCGTAGTAAGTTGTTACAGGGGTATAATTAATTATTTTTCCCGGGTTTGCCACCAGGGTAGATGTATCATTTACATAAAAAGGATATATTGACAGGAAATCATTCATTCCATTTACAGCAATGCCCGGACCTAAGCTTAAAGGAGCAGAACCGGTGGCAATGATGGGGATAGTGGCAGGCAGGTCATATACACCTACCACTGTACCATTGTAAGTTACCCAAACAGAATTAATGGTATGAGAAGAACTACCGGTACGTCCTGCATCGGTATTTACAAACTTAAAAGAATCAATATGGATATAGGTGGGCACTTTTTCGGGAGGATTGATAATATTACATGCACTCCACAATATGCAAACACTAAAAAGAAAAAATAGATTGTTAAACTTCATTACGATACTATAATAATGTTAATACCCTGCCGTTATAACGCAGAAATTGCCTAAACATTGTATGCTTCATTGTGCAAACTCATCTTTTTTAATATCTGGTGAGCCACATCCATTGCCTGGTAACCATCATACACACTCACACGCACTTGTTTATTATTTATTATCGCCTCGGCAAACTCTTCCAGTTCCATCCTGATAGCGTTTGACGGCGTGATATGCGGCAATTGCACAGAAATATTTTTCTTTTCACCGTTTCCCATCTCAACAGGGAAATCCATCATACCTGCAGGCGCGCCTTCCTCCTTCATTCGGATGATCTCTGTTTTCTTTTCCAGGAAATCAATGCCAATATAAGCGTCCCGTTGAAAAAGCCGCATTTTGCGCATTTTCTTAAGCGATATACGGCTGGAAGTAAGATTTGCCACACATCCGTTATCAAATTCTATACGGGCATTTGCAATATCTGCCGTTTCGCTTAATACAGCCACCCCGCTTGCCGATATCCTCATTACAGGCGATTTCACCAGGTGCATCACCACATCTATATCATGTATCATCAAGTCCAGGATAACCGATACATCCGTTCCCCTGGGGTTAAACTGCGCCAGCCGATGTGCCTCAATAAACATCGGTTGTAAAGATTGGTTACCCAAAGCCAGGAACGCAGGATTATAGCGCTCCACATGCCCTACCTGGCATTTTACATTGGCCTCTTTTACCAGTTGCACCAGTTCTTTCGCTTCTTCCAGTGTATGTGCCAGTGGTTTTTCTATAAATACATGTTTTCCTGCCAGGAGGCAATGCTTAGCTATTTCGTAATGAGCAGTAGTTGTAGAAACGATATCCACAGCGTCAACAGCCTCTACCAAAGCATTAATGTCATTAAATCTTGGCACCTGGTATTGAGTTATAGCGGTGGCTGCCTGCTTATCATCAGGATCGTAAAAACCCGTCAATTCCACACCAGCAATTTCCTGCCACTGCTGCATATGAATCTTGCCCAGGTGGCCGGCACCAAAAATTCCAATTTTAAGCACAGAATTGCTTTTTATAGCGAAAAATTATTATTTGAAAATAAACGCTGCAAGATACAATAAAGAGGGGAATAAGTGGAACTGACATAATAACAATAAGCTCTTAAATTATCAATCCCTCATCAGCCATACTCAAATACCCGGCCCCTGAAACAATTAAATGATCCAGCAGCTTAATATCCATCAGTTCAGCAGCATCCTTTAGTTTATTCGTCAGTTCCTTATCTGCCGCACTTGCCTGTTTATTGCCGGATGGATGATTATGTGCAACAATAATACGGTTGGCATTATACAACAAAGCATTTTTTAAAATCATCCTGATATCAGCAACCGTAGCAGTGAGCCCGCCATTACTGATGGGCTCATAACGCAATACTTTGCTTGACTGGTTAAGATAAATAACATAAAATGCTTCATGATTTAGGTCCTGCAACAAAGGCACAACAATTTCTGCGGCATCGGCGCTTTTGCTTATGGTGCTGCGTTGCAGGCCCTCGCTTATTTGCCTGCGGCGGCCTATTTCAAGCGCAGCAGCAATAGTTATGGCGCGTGCCTCCCCTATTCCCTTCGTCTTTTTCAGCTCAGATATGCTCAGTTTGCCCAGTTCCTGCAGGTTATTGTGGGCAAGGCCTAAGATATCCCTTGCCAGGTCCAATGCAGATTTTTCCTTCGTGCCGCTTGATATCAGTATGGCCAGTAGTTCTGCATCTGTTAAGGCTGCAGCGCTTTTCTGCAACATTTTTTCCCGCGGACGTTCATCTTCCGACCAGTTCTTAATACTATTAGATATACCCATTCATATCTTATTAAAATAAGCCATAAATAAAGCTAAATAAACCTATTCTTACTACATTATAAAATATTTCTCTACCCAAATTACAAATTCCTAATCCCCAATTACAAACAAAACTTAACTTCGCTGTCAAATTTCAAACTTGTGCCAACAAGCATCACGTATTTGCCATATAGCGATACCGGCTATTTTTCCAAACTGGTTACCGACTACTTAAAAAACGATCCCAAATTAAAAGAATTTTATACTTATACTTTTGATAAAGACGGAATAGCAAAAGCCATACAGGACCGCCAAAAACGTCCTGTAGATCGCGAGATGTTGGTCAATACCCTCAGGCATCAATATCGCCACCTTACTGTGCATGAAAATGTAGAAAAAAATCTGCAACTCCTGTCGCTTGATAATACTTATACCATTTGCACTGCTCACCAACCCAACCTGCTCACAGGCTACCTGTATTTTGTGTATAAAATACTGCATGCCATTAAATTAGCAGAGGAGTTCAAAGGATTGCACCCCGATAAAAACTTCGTACCTGTTTACTATATGGGCAGCGAGGATAATGATATTGAAGAATTAGGAACCTTCAGGTTTAATAAGGATAAATATGTATGGGACGGAGACGGACAGAAAGGTGCTGTAGGCAGAATGCATACAAAAGGCCTTAAAAATCTGCTGCATGAACTCTTTAAACTTTTCGGCCCACCGGGAGACAATTGCGATGAGTTGATACGCATCCTTACAGAAGCCTACTTAAAACATGCTACCATTGCAGATGCCACACAATACATTATTAATGAATTATTCGGCAGTTTCGGGCTCATAATTTTAAACCCCGATGTAGCCTCTTTTAAACAAGCCATACTACCCATCATAAAAGATGATCTGCTCCATCAAACAGCCTACTCCATCGTTTCGCAGCAGATGGAAAAATTGTCTGCACACTATGATGCCCAGGCCCGTCCGCGCCCGATAAATCTCTTTTACCTGGCAGAGCAATTGCGCGAGCGGATTGAACAAAAAGGAGATAAATGGAGGGTGCTTAACAGTAATATAGAATGGGATAAAGAAGCCATGCTGGATGAATTGAACCTGCACCCTGAACGTTTTAGCCCCAACGTAATTTTAAGAGGCCTCTTGCAGGAAAGTATTTTACCCGATATTGCCTTTATTGGCGGTGGTGCCGAAGTGGCCTATTGGCTGCAACTAAGGTCCTTATTCAATCATTACGGAGCCTTTTATCCGCTTATATGCCTTCGTCAATCTGTATTATGGATAGAGCCATTACAGGCAAAACTCCGTGAGCATTTACAACTCTCTATACCATCCATCTTTAAACAGGAGGCCAGCCTTATAAAAGAATACATCACAAAAAACAGTACAGACCAATGGCAGACAAATGAGGAAACAGCAGCCATTGAAAAAATAATGAACGGGCTTAAACAAAAAGCATCCAGCCTGGACCCTACCTTAAGGGCCTCATCCGAAGCAGTGCTGACAAAAATAAAACACCAGTTAATGGTACTAGAAAAGAAGATGCTGCGTGCGGAAAAAAAGAAAATGCAGGTGCAGCTACTAAAGATCAGCAAGTTAAAAACGGAACTATTCCCCAACAATAGCTTGCAGGAAAGGATTGAGAATTTTTCAGGGTATTTTTTGCAACACGGCTATTCATTTTTTAGCACACTGAAAGATGCCATGCACGCTTCAGAGCCTGGCTTCCTGGTGATAGAACATACCAAATAGGTATTAAGGCATGCTTTTTGCTGCCTAATTACAGTACATTTGTATCGTCATTAAATGAATTTATCTTATGAAAAAAATCACAACATTATTTTTATCATTCCTTTTTATTGTATTATGTAATATTTCTGCATTTGCAGTTCCCAAACCCACGCTTCCCAGTTTCGACCTTGGCATAAAAGCAGGCGCCAATTTTTCTTCATTGAGCGGTGCAGAATGGGATAATTCTATGAAAGCGGGTTTTACAGGTGGGGCTTTTGTGGGCCTCAGGGTGAAAAAAATAGGGGTACAACTGGAACTGCTTGCCAATTCTGCTAAATATTCAGTTGCAGGAGTTAGTTCCGGTGGAGATTTTAAAACTACTAACCTTGATATTCCAATACTGTTTCAATATAAGGTGATTCCCATGTTATGGTTGCAATTAGGTCCGCAATTCAGCACAGTGGTTTCTGCATCAGGGCCTAGCGGTGTTGACGACCCAAAAAGTTTCTTTAAAAGCAGTTTTGCCGGAGTTATCGGTCTGGAACTTAAACTGCCTGTAAAATTTAATGTAGGAGTCCGTTATGTCTTGGGCTTGAGCAGTGCAAATAATGAATCATATACCGGCGTTTCTACCGCATGGCAGCAACGCTCTGCACAGGTATATTTAGGATTCAGGTTTTTATAACATAAAAATATTCATACCATAAACAATGGCAGCGCCTTTAGGATGCTGCCATTTTTGTTATACCAATTGTACCTAAACTAAGCACAATAGATTGCCGAGATAAAATAACCCCAGCTTTCAAGCTGGGGAAAAAGAGCATAGATTTTCCGGCTTTAGCCATGACCAATTTAGATGTTCAATC
>CAIYVS010000576.1 GCA_903929655.1 uncultured Bacteroidota bacterium
GAATTTTTTTGCTTCAAAATCAAATATCCCCAAACCTGCATTAGCAGGATCACATACATATAGTTTGCCGTTTTTGAAACATATGCCATATGGTTTTACAAGGCTTTTTATATCTTCAGGTCCTAAAATAAATCTTTTAAACCCAGACCTCTTACCCATATATGCAGAACCGCTGAATGAAGTTAAAAATTGTATATGCGGGGTATCGGGCATAGAGGGATAAAATATCAATTCCCTTTGGGCACCTTTTGATTTTCGGTGATGCCCTCGTGCGTCTGCATGATAGGATAAACAAAACAAGCAGGACAGGAGAATGACTATGGTGTGAAATTTTGTTCTGGCTGTTATTTTTTTCGAAATAAAATTATTGCATTTTTTAAAGAAATCGGTATCCCAAATAGCAGAATAAACGCTCATAAAAATTATTGTTAAAAAATCGATTATGAAATCAGATACAGGAGATTGTAGAGATTTAGAAGTACAATAACCATTGATACAAAAATATTTATACGAGGGGTGGCATTTTATGATTATAATCATACTACGCGATGATTTTATTCATGTTGTGCATCCAGAATACTGCATAATATCGCATATCAGAAAGTGGACTTGTTTTTATAACTACAACAACATTTTTTATCACTAATTATCAAAAAAATGAAACGAATACCTTTATTATTTGGCTTTTGCGGATTAAGCCTGGTTTGCGGGTCAAAACCCAGCCCCAAGGCTCCTGATGCGAAACCAAAACAGATTCATAAAATAGCTGTCATCGAAACAATACAGACAAGCAATTATACCTACCTGCATGTAAAAGAGAATGACTCAGTGAAATGGCTGGCTGTGCCTCTTATGACGGCAAGCCAGGGAGAAACTTATTATTATACCGGAGGCTGGCCGATGAAAGATTTTGAAAGCAAAGAATTGCACAGAAAATTTGACCAGGTTTTGTTTTTGGGAAGTGTAAGTAAGGATCCAAACATGTCAAACAATGGGAATCCACATGGGAATTTGCCTTTAAACTACGACTCTACCAAGCCTTACAAAAGGACGATCGCCCCGGAATCAAAGAAAGATATTAAGGTTGATATGGCAAATGGAGGCATATCTATAGCTGAATTATATGCCAACAAGGAAATATATTCCGGTAAAACAGTTAAAATAAAGGGGCAGGTGACCAAGTATACTCAACAAATCATGGGCAAAAACTGGATACACTTACAGGACGGAACGGAGAAAAACGGAAAATTTGAGCTCGTTATAACGAGCCTGGCTGAAGTTAAAACAGGGGATATTGTAACAATAGAAGGCAAAATATGCCTGAACAAGGATTTTGGATATGGTTACTTATTTGATTTAATAATGGAAAATGCCCAATTAGACTAGGGGGTAACAAAGTATTGAAACGCCCGGACAATATGATTGTCCGGGCGTTTTTTTTATCTACTTATTTACAGCGTATTTGCTTATAGAGGACATTTAAATTAAACAAGTATTGTGACTCATCCGTTTATTCAAGCAAGACGAGGAATGCAACTATGGCGGATTAACTGACCTGCGCTGAATTGATCAGGCGAAACTAAGCATCTTCATTAAAGGCATAATCCGCATTGTATCGTTTTATTCATTCAGACTTCTGTTTGTAAATTCATACGGTTACATAATATCGCAAACGGGATTATTCACTCCTGAGTAGCCCCTGACAAAAAAAGGCTATCTTTTTAAAGATAGCCTGGAAACTTGTGGTTTTAATCTTATTATTTGTTATGACAAGTTAAGCAAAGTGCACTTGCAGTATTTGATTTTACAAGCATGTGAGGTGCTCCTGCGCCATTATGCGGATCGTGGCATGAAGTACATTGCAATAATGTTCCTCCTTCCAAAAGATCGGATTGAATTGTACCATTAGTAGCTGATCCACCTAAAATGATACCTGAAGCATGTGATGTAGGATCGTAAACACCATTATTGGTTCTTTGAGATAATCCCTGGTCATAAACAAAAGATATTGGGTGGTCGTTTCTAAGATCTGTACCTAAATTTGATGCACCACCGTTGATAGCACTCATTAATATTGGTTTGATGCCAGAAGTAGAAGCACTAAATGTACGATAATAGTTCATTGATACGGTACCATCATGACAACTCAAGCAAAGTTTAGATGTACCAACTGGACCGCCTGCTGCCTGGGCTAATGCAGTTGAATCCATATTATAACCGCTATAAGTAGAATAGCTTGTAACAGCAGATAATTGGTGACTCCATAATGGAGCGTTAGAAGGAGCACTAGTCATTGGGCCTATTACAGATGAACCGGGGCTTACATTTGATGTATAAACGTGGGGAGCATGACAAGGCGCGCATATCTGGCCTCCGATACGACCAGATGTACTGGTGGCACTAGTACCACCAAGGCCATTTGAGCCCCACTGGTTCCAGCTTGCAGATGAGAAATTATGCAGTGAATTGGTAATCCCTGATTGGGCATTTCCTTTTTCTGTTATGCTTACTATCAAGACAATTAGCAGAATTATTTTTATATATTTCATATTATTTCAATTATTTTTTGTTAAAAATTGTGAGGCGTAAGGTGCTTTATTTATTGTGACAAACAAGACATAACTGACTTCCTACATTATTGTTGTACCTGACATACTTCCAATTGGTAGTTGTGTTAAGATGGGGATCGTGACATGATGTACACTGAACCTTGCCATTAGCGTCGAGTAGTTCTTTTGCAATAGTTACGCCATTACCGCTGGGAGTAATAGTAGTAAGCGGATTATTCAACAAAGGATCTTTACCTACTAAATTCTGATCGTAAACAAATGAAATGGGGTGAGAACCAGCCAAGCCGGTAGTTGGGGATATTGTACTGTTAAGGTGTGTTGTACCCATCATCACGGAACCAAATTTGCCGCCTATGGTATCAAGAACAGCACCGTTTACGCTATTAATAGCAACTGTACCATCATGGCAACTTAAGCAAAGTTTAGAAGAACCATCGGGTGTTCCATATTGCTGGCCTACTCCGCCTTTGGTAGAAAATGTATATCCGGTATAAAGGGTATAATTTGCCTGGGTTGTAGTATGTATCCAGAGCGGATTGTGTGCCTGGCTTACATCTGTATTGTGTGGCGCGTGACACACATTACACATTTCATTAGCCAGGTTCCAGTGAGCGCGGCTTAGGGTGAAATCGTGAGCAGTATTAGCTATCTGCCCGAAGCTTAATGGTGTAATACCTAAGAGTATGGTACCGACCAAAATTGATTTTTTAAATTTCATATAATCTGTTATTTAAAGTGTTAACAAATATTAACAATACAAAAGTAGATTGAGCTAAATGACAATGCTATGACAATGGTTAGTTTGTGACATGATTATTATCATCTTGTATTTTTTTATGGACTCTTGTTTTTTGATTTTCATCGTTTTAAATTCTTATTCTGTCGCTATTTATAATGCAGGTTATAAAAATGAGCAGTTCTTTTAACATTCAACTCGAATCAATGTGCATACATATTTTTATTTATTAAAAAGGTGAACCAGCATCCAAGTGTGCATGATAAACGCCACTGGTATTGTTTGCATTTTGATGGCAAACGAAATAACATTTCCTGTTCGGTATGTCAATCATTTTACCATTATTGGCGTTTGGCCTTATTACGGAAGTATCAAAATTCACCAATTTTTCAAATGCAGAAGAAACGCTGCCGCCATTTACCCCCAGGGTCCCGTCATAACCGTGCGGATCATGACAAACATTACATCCAACATACTTAAAGAAGTGGCCGCTACTGATATTGGTATGAATTGAGGTCACCGTAGAAAGGTTATGACATTGAAAACATAAAGTCCAGTGTGCATTCAGATCGGAGGAGGTCCATCCAGTACCTAACACGGGGAATCTTGTAGTGTCATATGCAGACTTGAGTATGGCAATATTGTTAGACCCGTGAGGACCTGCAGGTGAACCAGAACCATCGCTGGCATGGCAATCTGTGCAATATATCTTACTGCTTGCTGTGAGAGGTGATATTAGACTTGTTACAAAGGGATTCTGCCCGATTCCTTCTACAGGATGGTATGAAACATTTGTAGTTGCAAAATCAAGCCGCCTGTTTCCTGTCCCCCTATACCTTATTATGTAACGTTGGGTGGCAGGATTATCAGCATGGCAGCGAAAACATATTTCATATTGATATTGAACCGGGTTAACAGCTACTCCATTCATATTCACACCTTGTACGCCAGCAGAGAATCCATTTACATTAGGAGCTGTAGCAGTATTGGCATTTGAGGCATGTGGGTTGTGACAATCTACACATTCTACGTGTTTCGTACCCATTAAGGCCGGTTCAGCAGGATCGTGAATACCTGTATAGGCATATACATCATGTCTGTAAGTTTTAGTAAACTGTGCCTGTATATTTGTAGCAGCAACATTGCCATTATGACAATTCAGGCAATTATCTTCTTCGTTCTGATAATTCAGTATCCTTGCCGGCCCTCCTGCGGTATGTGGCTTATGGCAATTTTCGCATGCGTTATCTGCTACTGTTGTATAAGGCGTATGAAACCATGGGTTCGAACCTGATCCGTTCCATGTTTTAACAGATGTACTATGAGTACTACTACTCCAGTAATTACGGTTATGACACGAAAAACATAAAGCAGAACCTTGTGTTGATGCTAAAAGGAATTTGGTTTTACTGTTATCATGTGCATCGTGACAAGAAGTGCACTGCATTTTACTGCTTTTGTCGAGGTTTACAGGGGCGACAATTGCACTCGGGTCTTTTAATTGCCCATCGTTTGTTGCCAATGCAGAATTGTAGGTAAATGATATCGGATGATCGTCTGCCAGGTTAGTTCCCAGGTTAGTCGGTGTTCCGGCAGGCATTGTGGTAATAGAGCCAAAACTGATAGGCGAACTGCGACTTAACACGTTTCCAAGAGCCACAGTTCCATCATGACATGATAAGCATAACATAGAAGATCCATCGGGCTGGCCTGTTGAAGTTTTCATCGTGGAGCTGGAATAGAGTGTATATTGGATACCCTGGCTTGCCCTGTTCCATAATGGCGCAGCCGGACCATTTGAATTATGCGGTGTGTGACAAAAGATACATATTTCCGTTTCGCTGGTAGCCTTTACTGTGCCAATGCCGCTAACTGATAAATTATGCTTGGTATTAACAATAGACTGAGAACCCACTGTAAGAGGCAGGCACAATAATAAGATTGTAATGCTAATCGCTGTATTTCTTTTCATTTTCGTACCTATTATTAAGGTGAAATATCTGTACCCGTGAATTGTAGCTGTCTGCTACATAGATATAATTCCGGCTATCAATATAGATGCCGCTCGGCATCCAGAACTGTTCTTTATCTTTTCCTTGCGAACCAAATTTGTACAGATAATTTCCTGCACGATCAAACATCTGTACAACATGAAATAATCCATCTACAACATAAATGTTTCCATAAGTATCTGTAGCAATTCCTTTGGGCCTTGCAAATGTTCCGGACACATCTCCAACTTGTCCGAATGATGTAACAAACTCTCCCCTGGAATTAAATATCTGAATCCTGAAATTCATTGCATCAACAATGTATGCATCTCCTGATTTATCAATCCAGATCGAAGTGGGGAAATTAAATTGCCCGGTATCCTCTCCCCTTTTTCCAATGGTCTTTACCAGCTCTCCTTTGTCATTTAATATTGATATCCTGTGTGCATTTGTTTCAACAACCCATATTTGTTTTGTCAGCTCGGAATATGCAATACCAGTGGGTTGTTGCAATTGTAAAGAATCATTAAGTACAGTTTCTTTTTTCCTGTTAGCACTTAAACGGTATATCTTATTTAAGCGCGAGTCAGTAAAAAGTATTTCGTTATCGGGCAATGAACACATGACGACTAGTGAACTGAAATAATCACCCTTTTTCTTTATGCACCTTGGTATATCTGCTTTTTTGTCTTGCACATCAAAAATCGATTTACTTCCCTGGTCCAGAATCATAAAATTTTGAGGACTGACAGCACAAACCGCAACAGGCCTTGTTAATGGCTGTTCTTTTTTAGATTTTCCGAAAACAAGCGTTACAAGGAATTTTAGAAAATTTGGCTGCGTTTTTTTATCTTTATATACAGGGTATTGGCTGATCCATGATATATAGGATGGGGCTGTGTTTGCACGTTGTTTCACAGACAAACTATCCTGTGCATAGACCTTGATAATAATAAGATTTACCAATATCCCGGTTATTAATAGTTTAGATAAAATTTTAAAATTCATTTGTAGAATAGCAATTAAATTTCTTGTGCCCTATTTACTGTGTATATAAATTCTACAATGCAGCATAATAAGCATATAATTAATTTTCATCCAAAATTATTTAGTCGAGAGATGATTTTTGATGATTTTTATCAGTTTAATAACTGACTTAAATCCTATACTTTATTTTGTGGGAACTGTAATATTGCAAGTAAATCTTTATTTTATTTAAAAAACGCAACGTATGAGAAATAAACATGCTCTTTTAATTCTTGCAGGAACACTTATCCTTTTTTCTGCATGCCAATCAAAACAAACACCGTCAGAAACATCTCTAGCTGCAACTTCGCAGACAACATTGCCACCTAATGTTCACAAAATAGTAGTTGAAGATGTTTTGCAAACCAGCAATTATACTTATTTACAGGCTAAAGAAGGGAGTACAGAACAATGGCTTGCTGTTCCCACTATGCAAGCTAAAGTTGGAGAGACTTATTATTATGAAGGAGGCTTGCAAATGACAAAATTTCAAAGTAAGGAACTAAACAGAACCTTCGAAACAGTTTTATTCCTGGAAAAAGTGAGCAGTGACCCAACAGGAACTGCAAAAACAGCGACAGCACAAACAGCACCAGATAACGCAAGCGCTGCGCAGGCACCTGTAGCAACTGACAACCAGGAACAATATAAGAGACAGGCTCCGGTGGAGGAAAAAAAGGATATTAAAATGAAACCTGCGGAAGGTGGAATTACAATTGCTGAATTGTATTCAAAAAAAGAATCATTTGCGGGTAAAACAGTAAAGATCAAAGGAAAAGTCACAAAATATACTCCTGAAGTTATGAACAAGAACTGGATCCATTTGCAGGACGGTACTGAATCAAACGGCAAATTTGATTTTGTTGTTACAAGTGAGGGGCAAGCCAAATTAGGCGATATTATAACTGTTGAAGGGAAAATCGGGTTAAATAAAGATCTGGGGTATGGTTACTTCTTTGATGTAATTATGGAAGATGCTGTAATAAAATAAAAGGTGTTATACTGCACCAGGTCTATAAGAGGGGGTATTATCCCCTCTTTTTTTATTTAATAATACACTCTTTAACTCTTCAATTAAATCAATTTTCCTTGTATAAAAAGAATACAGCAAAGGATTTAAACCTTTTTTCAAAAAAAACTTTCTCATGAGTGATCAAAGTCATTTACGCACATGACAAATGTCATAAATCAAAGCATAAGCTGACAATACCTTTGTCATAGAAAAGTAAGAAACAACATTAAGGATTCATTAACCAATTAAATAAAAAATAAAAATTATGAAGATCAATTTGTTAAAAACAGGCCTTGTTGCCATCAGTGTAGTATGTTTTGCATTCGCTCCTCCTGATAAAGGCAAGCCATGGAGTGCACCGGATAAAAATGCAAAAACAGCAAGTGCGGTGAAATCATCACCTGAGTCAATAGAAGCCGGTAAAGCATTATTTGCAAAACATTGTCAGTCTTGCCATGGTAAAAAGGGTTTGGGAGATGGTACAAAAGCTTCTGAACTGAAAACTGAACCAGGCGATTTCTCTAAAGCAGCATTCCAGGGCCAAAGTGATGGTACTCTGTTCTATAAAATAACTGAAGGCCGTGATGATATGCCTAGTTTCAAGAAGAAAATTTCTGATCCGAATGATGTATGGAATTTAGTGAATTTCCTACGCACCTTAAAGAAATAGGGGTCTTAATGAAACGAAATACATATCCAATAAAGTGAATTTAACAACCGGGCTGCCTGATATCTTCTATATAAATGCAGCCCGGTTTCTTTAATGCCTTATTCAAACACCACAGAAAAAAATCAAAAAATGCAAAACGGGGAAAATCAATTATCGCGGGGAAAGTTTATGAAGTGGTTAGGCATAGCCTCTACCTTCACTGTTTTCGGTTTAGCCTTTTCTCCCAAAAAGAAAAAAGCTGCTAAAACTGTCAGGATGCTAACTGAAGATGGCACACTGGTAGAGATAGATGCAGCCTTGCTTTCTCAAAACAAAAGGCAAGTTACGACCGATGAACTTAAATCATGGGTAAAAAAATAAAAATTGACGTCATAGTTTTCTTAAACTAATAAGATGGATACAAATAACACATCACGTAAAGAATTTTTAGCGGCAATGCTCCTTACAGGCCTTGCTGCTACAGGATGTTCGGACAAGAAAAATCCTTTTGAAAATATAGATGAAAAACCCCAGGCTACAGGTGAGAAAGTTAAGTTACTATCTGTAGACGGTGAGGTAATTGAGGTAGATAGGGCTTTTTTAAAACCTGTTCCTGAAATGCCTCATATTTCGAATAGTGAGGAAAGAAAAGGTATTGCAGGCAAAAAATTTGTGATGGTCATTGACCTTTCCAGGTGCAAAAACCTCAGAAAATGCCAGAATGCATGCAATCATATGCATCATATCCATTCGGATCTGAATTGGCTAAAGGTTTACCCAATGAAAGAAGATGCACATACCGCACCCTACTGGCAACCTACCACTTGTATGCATTGCGACGAGCCTCCTTGTGTAAAAGTTTGCCCGGTAGATGCCACGTTTAAGAGACAGGATGGGATTGTACTTATAGACAGCGACCGCTGTATTGGTTGCAGGTTCTGTATGGCTGCCTGTCCCTATTCTACCCGAGTTTTTAATTGGGAAAAACCAGATATTCCACAAGATATTGCAGATCAACCTTACTCCTGCGAAACCAGTATTCCGCAAAAGAAAGGCACGGTTGGCAAATGTGATTTCTGCCCGGATATGGCGAGGAAAGGTGAATTACCACATTGTGTAAGCGCTTGTCCCAACGGTACTTTCTTTTTCGGGGACATGAATGAAGATTCAGTAACAAACGGTGCTGAAACCTTCAGGTTTACCGATCTTATAAGAGACAAAGCAGGATATAGATTAATGGATGACCTGGGCACTAAACCCAGCGTGTATTACCTGCCTCCTGTAAATCGAAATTTCCCTTTCGAAAAAGGTCTTGAAAATGAAAAATCTTAATCATTCTAAATAATTGCATAGTGGAAAATATAACTTCTTTTACAAGAGAAAAAATTACCCAGGACCTTCTTCCGCAAAAATTTGGCAAAAGAGGTGCTATTTGGGTCGCAATACTCGTGGCATTTTGTGCTGTCGGGATATTTGCATACTGCCGCCAGCTAAAATATGGCCTTATAGTTACTTCCATGCGCGACTATGCGTCCTGGGGTATTTATATTTCAAACTTCGTATTTTTTGTGGCAATAAGCCTTGTAGGCTCATTGATCACTGCAATTTTAAGATTAACGGGCGTTCATTGGAGCACCCCGCTAACAAGGATAGCAGAGATAATCGCGGTATCTGCCATTACATTTGGAGCACTGATTATTATTGTTGACATGGGCCGACCTGAACGTTTTTACAATCTTGCTTTACATGGCCGCATTCAGTCACCCATTTTATGGGATGTAATTGTTATTACAACCTACTTTTTTATAAGTTTACTTCTACTCTATATTCCTTTGTTACCGGATATGAAGATACTTATTGAAAAGGGGGACAAGATAAAATGGATGAATAAATTATATCGTTTCCTTGGTTCGTTCTGGGTTGGCAGCCACTTGCAATTCCGTATCAGTAAAAAAGCCATTAATATTCTTTGCATTACCATTATTCCGGTAGCATTTTCTATTCACACGGTTACATCATGGTTATTTGCAACAACCTACCGACCTGGTTGGGATAGCACGAATTTTGGGGCATACTTTATTTCTGGAGCCTTCCTGGTGGGTGCAGGAAGTGTTGCTGTTGCTATGTATGTATTCCGCAAGGTGTATAAACTGGAAAATTATATTACTGAAGTTCATTTTGATAAAATGGGCAAGATATTAGTAATGCTTGGCATGCTGTATTTGTACTTTAATATCAATGAGTATCTCGTACCGGCATTTAAAATGAAAAAATCAGAAGAAGCTCATTTAACCGGGCTTTTCACCGGTGATTATGCTCCTGTATTTTGGTTTGCCATTTGTGTAGGGATGATAATACCAATTATTGTTCTCATATTTAAAAAAGGGCGAAAACCGTTCCCAATGTTTTTTGTAGGGATCATGGTTGTTGTTGGGGCATGGCTGAAAAGGTACCTGATAGTAACACCTACATTACTA
>CAIYVS010000577.1 GCA_903929655.1 uncultured Bacteroidota bacterium
CCCTTTTTATGCGAAAAATGCCATACAATATCCCCACTTGCAATATAAATACCGAATTAGACGCATTTACACTCCCGGAAAACATATCTGGAGGATAAGGCCTGCCCGCCTGGAAATAAACAGGCGCATTCAGCAGATAATAAGAAGGGGAAATCACGATTGAAATAGCCTTGCTGATTTTTCTTTCCAGGTTCAATTTACCTGATAACAAAAATTTATTAGAGTTGGATAAGGCACTATTATCCTCTTTCACAAACAGCAACTGGGTACCTATTTCCGGGACAATCTCCCATTGTTTATAGAATGGCAAACGATATCCAACAGAAACAGGTATTATTAGATGACCGTAGTAAGTATAAGCGTCCTGGGCAGCTGAATAATAAGTTCCGTATGAGCCGAGAGTTTCTATGTACACCGGGTTTTGCATGGCAGCTGTCTGTATAAATTGCAATCCGGTATATAATCTCCAATGCTTGTACTGATAGGCAACTTTCAGTTCCGCATCAAATGTAGTACTGGCATTCTGGGCACCCAGGCTTAGCACATCATTATAATTGTAGGGCATTGCAGTTCGTCCCGGCGCGCTCATCCTGGAAAGACCAAAGCCTAGCTGGGGTTGGAAAAGAAACCCGTTTTGAGCAAAAGATGAGAAACAGCAACTAAAACAAAGAAGGATAGTAAATAGTTTTTTCATGTTTTATCAGTTTTCATATACAAAATAACGCTGCTCTGTACAATTTTAGTATGTTCAGGGTCTTAGCCTCTAAAAATCCCCCATTTATTACTCTATTCCATAAAACTAATATTGCTTAAATTTGCAGCCTTGATAAAGAAGATCACACATATTGTTGTATCGGTATGGCTATCCATACTCCTGCTTTTTGGCTCTACGCCCAAAGAGTTCATACACCAGTTTGCCAACCATAAAGACACCGTTGAGCATAGCTATCCTGCTCATGGCCTTGTTGTGGAAACCATACACCACCACTGCGCTTTCCTTTCTTTTTCCCTAATGCCCTTTGCAAATGATATCCAGTTACCCTATTTAAGTTTTTATACCGAGACCTATTTTATCCGGCATGAAGCAATTGCTGTTAACTATATACAGCGCTGCATTGTCAGCACTTCTCTGCGCGGGCCGCCATCAGCATAATTATTTGCTGAACTTGAAAACTGAAATGAAGCAGGGTTATCCCCGCCATTTCTCATTTACATTATTAAATCAAACAGGATGCTTTACAGAAAAAAACTACTGATACTTTTATTCATTCTATTATGCCCGGCACTTATATATGCGTTGCCGGGCAATAACAATACACTATCCGGCAAAATTACCGATGATGAAAACAATACAATGCCGGGCGCAGTTGTCCAGATACCCGATCTTAAAGCAGGTGCGGTAACTGATAGCAATGGTAACTACTTGATAGAGAATTTGCCCAAAGGTAAATTTGTAGTTGTAGTAACCATGATAAGTTATGCCACATTTACCCAAAACGTTTCTATTAACGGCAATACGAGGCAGAATTTCAAGCTGAAAGAAAGCGCCATAGAAAAACAGGAAGTGGTGATAACAGGACAATCCAAGGCAACTGAAATAAGGCGTAGTCCGGTGCCTATAGTAGCCATTAACAGCGACTACCTGAAAGAGAACATCAGCACCAACATCATAGATGCTATTGCAAAAGTACCGGGTGTAACTGCTGTCACTACCGGGCCCAATATATCCAAACCCTATATACGCGGGCTGGGGTATAACAGGGTGCTCACACTATATGATGGCATGCGGCAGGAAGGACAGCAATGGGGCGATGAACATGGTATAGAGGTTGATGAATACAGCATTGACCGTATAGAAGTTGTGAAAGGCCCGTCCAGCATTATATATGGATCCGATGCACTGGCAGGTGTTGTGAACCTGATACCAACTCCAATGGCACCAGAAGGCAAAGTGATCGGATCAGTTGAGGGTGAGTTCCAGGGCAATAATAATTTAATAGGAGGCTCGGGTATGTTGTCCGGCAATAAAAATGGGTTCTCATGGCTGGGCCGCGTTTCGCACAAGCAGGGTATGGATTACCAGGACCCTGTGGACGGTCGTGTATATGGAACCAATTATTCAGAGACAGACGCAAACGCCACTCTAGGCCTTAAAAGAAGCTGGGGCACTTCTCGCCTCGACCTGAGTCTCTTTGACGATCTACAGGCGATACCAGATGGCAGCCGGGATTCAGCCAGCAGGCAATTCACAAAGCAAATAACAGAGGCAGATACTTTTCGCCCTATTGTGTCTAACAGCGAATTAAATACTTATGCCATGCCAACCTTGCACCAGCATGTACAACATTACCGCGCCATGCTGTCAAATAATTTCAATTTACAAAATGGCCTGCTGGCTATTGACCTCGGCTTTGAAAGAAGCGTGCGCCGTGAATTCAGCCACCCGGAATACGGAGATATACCTGGCCTATACCTGCAGTTGAATACTTACATCTATGATGTAAAATATTATCTGGCAGAGATGGACGGCTGGAATATTACCTGCGGTGTCAATGGCATGTATCAAGCCAATAATGTAACAAAAGGAACTGAGTTCATCATCCCATCATACAATGAATTTGACATCGGACCCTTTGTAATGGCTAAGAAAACCTTTGGCAAATTAGATATAAGCGGTGGTATCAGGTATGATATCCGTTCATTTCATAATGATGCTTTACTCACCAAACCAGACCCTGTAACAGGATTTGACATGGCCTACACAGGTACAGATACCAGCGGCGCAAGCAGGCCATTTAATAACTATGACCATACTTTTTCCGGCATGACCTATAGCGCAGGGGCTACCTATAATTTTTCAGAGCATTTCTCTGCAAAAGCAAACATAGCACGTGGTTTCCGCGCCCCGAATATTGCCGAAATATCTGCAAACGGCGTACATCCCGGCACTAATATTTACCAAATAGGCAATCCCAATTTTCAACCCGAGTTCAGCCTGCAGGAAGATATAGGAGTGGACTACGTGAATCAGCATATATCCATCAGTGCAGCCGTATTCAATAATAATATCTCCAATTATATTTTTAATCAGAAGGTAGTAACAAAAAGCGGACAGGATTCTATTATAGTATCCGGCAACCAAACATTCCAGTTCGAGCAATCCCAGGCTCAGCTATACGGTGGCGAACTTAATATTGATATACATCCACACCCGCTCGACTGGTTGCATTTTGAGAACGGGATATCGGTAGTATATGGAGTTAATAAAGGTGCAAATAATGACAGTTCAAAATACCTGCCCTTCATTCCCCCTATACATGGGACAAGTGAATTGCGCGGCAATTTCAAACATCCCTTTCCACGCTTAAAGAATTCGTTTGTAAAAATACAGGCGGTCTATTATGCTGCCCAAAACAACGTGTACCTGGCATATAATACAGAGACAACAACGCCGGGATATACTTTATTCAATTTTGCTCTTGGCTCCGATATTACAGACAAAAAAGGAAAGACCTTGTTCAACATTTCTTTGTTTGCAGATAATATTTTTGATGTTGCCTACCAGGACCACCTGAGCAGACTTAAATATTTCGAACCCTACCCCAGCGACCCAAGAGGCCGTTCGGGTATTTATAATATGGGTAGAAATATTGGCATCAAATTGTATGTGCCTTTGGAGTTTTAAGAGACTTGACTTTTACAAATAATCCTTCTCAATTGAGAAGGATTATTTTATTATCAGATTTGAATTAATTATTTCAAAGTAACTACTGCTGCTTTAGGGGCAACAATTATTTCCTGTTTTACAGGCACTTTCGCAGCAGGCTTGTTCTTGTTAACCACTGCTATAGTTGGAGCAATAACCAAAGCCACAATAGACATCAGCTTAATAAGGATATTCATGGAAGGGCCCGAAGTATCTTTAAAAGGATCGCCTACCGTATCTCCTGTTACAGATGCTTTATGCGGCTCAGATTTTTTGTAGTACATCTGGCCGTTTATTTCCACACCTTTTTCAAAAGATTTTTTAGCATTGTCCCATGCGCCACCTGCGTTGTTCATGAACATACCCATCAACACACCGCACACAGTAGCACCAGCCAAGAAGCCACCTAATGCTTCTGCACCAAGACCGGGCATAAAACCGATAACTAAAGGAGAGATGATAGCAATAGCACCCGGAGCGATCATTTTACGCAAAGATGCATTGGTAGAGATAGCCACACATTTATCGTATTCGGGTTTGCCTTTGCCCTCCATAATTCCGGGAATTTCACGGAACTGGCGGCGAACTTCTTCCACCATTGACATAGCGGCCTCACCTACCGCACGGATAGCGAGAGAAGAGAAAATGAATGGTATCATACCACCTACAAACAAGCAAGCCAATACAGGCGCTTTATAAATATCGATACCTGTGATGCCTGCAACACCTACGAAAGCTGCAAACAGAGCCAGTGCAGTCAATGCAGCAGAAGCAATTGCAAAACCTTTACCTGTGGCAGCAGTAGTATTACCAACAGCATCCAGCGTATCTGTTTTTTCACGCACTTCTTTAGGCAGTTCGCTCATTTCAGCAATACCACCAGCATTGTCAGCTATAGGCCCGAAAGCATCTATTGCCAATTGCATAGCTGTAGTAGCCATCATCCCAGCAGCAGCAATAGCCACACCGTAAAGACCTGCACAATAATAAGAGCCCCATATACCACCAGCCAAAACAAGGATAGGCAGGAAAGTACTTTCCATACCCATTGCAAGACCACCGATAATATTAGTAGCATGGCCTGTGGATGATTGCCTTACTATGCTCAGAACCGGGCGTTTGCCCATAGCAGTATAATACTCTGTAATGATACTCATCAAAGTACCCACAATAAGCCCTACCATAATAGCTCCGAAAATGCCTCCTTTTGTAAAGGTATTTCCACGAAGTATCATGGTATCAGGCATCAGGAAATTCACCAGGAAATAAGAAGCTACAGCTGTAAGTACAATAGAACCCCAGTTACCCATGTTCAGCGCCTTCTGTACCGCACTTGTGCTTACACCTGCAGTATCTGAGATACGTACAAAGAATGTAGCAATCATAGAGAAAACTATACCCATACCCGCTATCAGCATTGGCAATAATATGGGTGCAAAACCATTATATGCATCTATGGATTGTGTTTCCTGACCAAGTACCATGGTAGCTAATACGGTTGCAACATAAGAACCGAAAAGGTCAGCGCCCATCCCTGCCACATCACCTACGTTATCGCCCACGTTATCGGCAATAGTAGCCGGATTGCGCGGGTCATCTTCAGGAATACCTGCTTCTACTTTACCTACCAGGTCAGCACCAACGTCAGCAGCTTTGGTATAGATACCACCGCCCACACGTGCAAAAAGCGCGATGCTTTCAGCACCCAGTGAGAAGCCTGTCAATACTTCGATAGCTTTTCTTACAGCATCATTAGTAGCGATAAGGCCCGGTGCAAAAACATGCAATAAGATAATGAACACAGAACCTAAGCCTAAAACTGCAAGGCCTGCAACACCTAAGCCCATAACTGAGCCTCCGCCAAAAGAAACGGCTAGCGCTTTACTAAGGCTGGTACGAGCCGCCTGTGCTGTACGCACATTGGCCTTGGTGGCAATGCGCATGCCTATAAAACCCGCCAACACACTGAAACAAGCACCCACCACAAATGCAACTGCTATAAGCCAGCTAGAGTTAGGATTGCTATAGCCCATATAGCCTAATAAAACAGCGGCTATAACCACATAATAAGCGAGTATCTTATATTCAGCTTTGAGGAAGGCCATAGCGCCTTCAGAAATATATTTCGCAATTTCTTTCATCCGGTCTGTACCGGCGTCCTGCTTAGTTACCCAGGAACTTTTAATAAATGTAAACAGCAATGCCAGAATACCAAACGCAGGTACGAGGTAGATAATATTCATAAATTCAATATAAATTAAAAATCAGAGCGCAAACCTACATGAAAAAGTTGAATTAAGGTAGCAGTACCCAAATTTGATTGTTTGATCGCTCGTCTTTGGTTTTGTAGACTCGTCCTCACTAATGAAAAAAATTATACAACAAAATATATGTAGTGTATGCAAAATAGA
>CAIYVS010000578.1 GCA_903929655.1 uncultured Bacteroidota bacterium
GGCCAGATACTCGAAATCGGATGCGTAATATGTTTGATTTTAGCGGTTGTTATGTCGATATATAAATTAAAAGGCAGCGGAAAGTAAATTATGACTAAATTTCGTATTTTTTTTATTATAACCATTTTAACAGCAATAAAGAATGAGTCTATTAGTATTGGCCTCCAGTTTAAATATCATTCCTTTTCTGATACTTTGCGGTTTAACAGATTAAGAGATAGTGTTTTTAATTCGATAATTATTGAATAAAGACCTTGATAAAACGATTAAAAATTGCTGATTATAATTTTTGCATTTTTTCAGCTTTCAATCCATTTGCTCCTTTTAGTATAATATAATAGATGCCGGGTGCAAGTGATTGAATATCTATTTGGGTTTCAGTAGCCTGCAGGGTTTGTTCCAAAAACAATTGCCCCAAAGTGTTTATGATGGATGCTGATGAATATGCGTCATTTGTGGTCTTTATATTTACCAGGTTATTGGCTGGGTTGGGATGGGTCATCAGATTTGATGCATTGGTTACTGTAGCTATACTACCGGTTTTTTGATGAGAATACTTATGTAATAGATTCTTTGTAAATTTGAGAAAATAAACAGAAATGACAACAACTGCAAAAAGAAATAAACTTCTTGAGCTTATAGAAACTATGGATGCTAAAAAGATAGAGGCCATATATACCTTTTTTGAAGAAAATATTGAAGGACAGCAGAGGAAATATGCTGACCATTGGCAGGATAAATCATTTGTTGCAGAAATGGACCACCGCTATAATGAATATATAAATGGCCACACAAAATTGTTAAGTTTAGATGAGGTGGAGCAAAAAGCAAGGCGTGCATCTAAAAAATTAAAGGCGAAATAATTCATTTGTATGGACTATGCCTATAAACTGCATTCTTCCGCAGAAGAAGAATATATTGAAGCTTATTTATGGTATGAACAACAACAGGATGGACTTGGTGAAAGATTTGCAAATGCTGTAAGAAACAGACTAAATGATATTGTTACAAACCCGGAATACTTCGGTAAAAAGAAAGAGCCTTTTCATGAAGTATTGTTGAATAAAGATTTCCCTTTCGTTATAATATATACAGTTGATAAAAAGAATCGCTTATTGATAATAACTTCTATTTTCCATACCAAACGGCACCCGAAGAAAAAATATAGAAAATAAAGTGCTTAGAGCCGCTATAATTTTTGCATTTTTTCAGCTTTTAATCCGGTTGCTCCCTTTAGTAGAATATAATAAATGCCTGGAGCAAGCGACTGAATATCAATTGAAGTATCTGTAGCCTGCAGGGTTTGTTCTAAAAGCAGTTGCCCTAAAGTGTTAATGATAGACGCTGATGAATATGCGCCATTTGTGGTCTTAATATTTACCAGGTTATTGGCTGGGTTGGGATAGATCGTCACATCATTTGCTGTTAATGGCTCGTTCTTCACTGCCGCAGGTGTGCCGATGATATTAGTAACTGTATTGGTCATGACTACGGCATTAGCATCAAAATAGACGCCGGCTCCATTAGGAATTAGAGTGCCATAGGGCAGGCCGGTTTTTGTTTTAATACTGAAAGAAACCATATACTGAAAGAAACCATTGCAGTACAGGCATTATGATGGGAAGAATCAAGCAGATTGATGCCGGGAAAATCGAATTTTACAGCATTATTTCCGGTTGTTGTTTTGAACATTTCGATATCCATTGGGGCTGTTACACTTAGCAGTTGAAATGACTTGATGTCCAGGTAATCAGAAAAAGTATCAAGGGCATGAATATTGAATGCGGTGTCATTGCCCGTATTTTCAAATTCCAGGTTGTATTGTAATGTAGTGCCTGCCAGTATATTGCCTTGCGGGTTTACGATCATTTGGTTTGGGTCGCAACCGTCTCTTACCGTATCTACTATTGCACAAGTATTATTACTAGGGTTTGAATCGCCGCTTATGGGTGTTACTGTTACGTTTTCATGAACAGTATCACCACCCGTTAATGTGTCAGGATACGGGTACACAACATAATAATATAAATCAACAGGGCTAGCATCAAGATCGGACAGGTTACTTACATTCCAGGTGATTGTATTGCCTGAATGCGAAGTTGGTGCGGGGTTTGCACCACCATAAACATACTTAGGGCTGAAGCTTAATGTTACCGTTGCATTTGTTGGTAAGCAGGAATTATTATTAACGTAAATATTCCCCCATTGGTCATAAACTCCTGTCACCGGGACAATAGCGTTTACTGAAAGATCAAAAGTAGTCGCCGAACTGCAAATAAAGCCCAAATATTTCTTTTGCATTCCAATAATAAGATTAACCGTATCAATTAATGCATTGGAAGAACATGCAGTTAACCCAGTGGATTGTTGCAATAAGGAAAATGAATAAATTGTACCCGGGGTGCCGTAGGCATGGTAATATATCCCATCACACATACTTAGAGTATCAATAGGATAGCCGGCTGAATCAATTGCAACCTTGACGGGGACATTGATATTAAAATCTCCGGCATCAAAAATACAATTGCTGTCCATGTCATAATATTGCCCCAAATACATATCCTGGCATTGTGCTATAGAAACGTTTTTATGCATTGAATCCACACGAGTGCTGCCATTTATCAGCACTGCTTTTATAGTGTATTTCCCTGATAAATTATAGGTATGGTTGCCGCTTGCATGTCCAGCAGAATCAATAAAAAGGGCTTTTGAGCCATCTCCAAAAGATACCTCCATTTGCAAATTGCTGCTTGTTGCGGTATTTATAGTAAAGTTAAGCATACCACTGCACCCGGTATTTAAAGTAATACCAGTAATTGTTTGGGCTTTTGCATTGGAAAATGAGAACAGAATTACTGTAAATAAGCAAACGAGTAAGCGGAGGATTTAATATGATTCGTAAAACAAAGAAGCTTACTGTAGCTTCTATAGTCTCAAGAAAGCCTAGAAAAGCAGCA
>CAIYVS010000579.1 GCA_903929655.1 uncultured Bacteroidota bacterium
CCACCATTGTCTTTGGTTGCCTTATCTTCAGAAAATTGTTTTGCAAGTGTCTCAAAATCGGCTTTTTTGTCGATGATAAGCTTATAAAGACTATCTGCTTTCCTGTATGCAATGGCAGTGTCAACATTAGGCGGGGACATGATAAGAATATGGGCTATGCTCACATCTTCCTTCATCCTGTCATAGGCCTCACGTATCAGCTTATGGGTAACTTGTTCATCTGTAAGATAGTTTTTTGATAACTGCTTACGATAATTATCCAACTCACGCTGAATATTTGACAAAGTATCTATTTTCTGCAATTCAGCTTCTTTTACTTTCATCCGGAACAATGCGTACAGATCCAGGTAATCACGCAAGGCAGCCTCGGATAAATCCGGCTTTTTGTTTATGCTGTTCTTTTCATAAACCCTTAAGAAATCTTTTTTATTTACCGGGTAAGTACCGTATTCGAATAATACTTGTGCTACGACAGAACTAATAAATAATCCTGAAGCAATACATGTTAAAAGCAGCTTTCGCATTTCATTTTCTGTTTTTGGGGTAATGTAATGGTTTTAGTGTTATTTGTGTTTTTGTTTTTGTTCTTTTTCTTTCTTCTCTTTCTTTTCAAGGAAATCAATGATCGTCCCTATATTAGAATGATCCAGTCTTTTACCTCTTATGATCTTCTTTTCATCGAGCAAATAGATTGTAGGAGTACTGTACACATCATATTTTGACCTGAAATCGGAAGTATGGTCGGGATCGGAGGTTATGATCCATCCGTCCAGCTTGTCTTTCTTAAGAAAATCATCCAGTTTCTTTTCTTCTTCAGTTATCACAGTGTATATTTTTACACCCTTAGCTTTTAAAGATGCTTTATACATAGAATCAATTATGGGCATTTCTGTGATGCAATGTCCGCATCCGGGCGACCAGAATATAAGCAGGGTATATTTGGCTTTTGTACCCAACATACTGATCTCCTTACCCGTACTGATCTCTTTTAATTTAACCTCTGGCGCAACATTACCTATCACGTTCGGTGCAATTTTAGATGCACGGTCGGTATATTTCTGCAGGTCTTCGTTGCTTAACCATGTGGCATCTCCCTTCATGTAGTAGTTTTCAACCAGGTATACAAACACCTCATCCATTCCCATGATCTTACTGTTTTCTACATTATGTGTAAGCCACCAAAGCGTATATTTAAATAGTTCTTTGGTACCACGTGTTTGTTTCAACAACCAATCTGCTTCATGCTCCATACTATCAGGCCAGGGCAAAGTCATTTTGTTAATGTACTCATCCAGTTTACCATTATAAATAGGAGTATGTATCAGGCGGTCGTCCTGGAAATTGAAATCATCCCAATAATGTTTTTTGTAATAATTATATGAAAAGTTGGAATCTATAGTTGTTCCATCCGCCTGGTAGTGCTTGCCTTCAGGTACAGTAGGTACTTCAAGCGCACGGAATATGGAAGCCAGCATAGATTTAGGATTGTTTTTTATGTAATCCTTTCTAAAATCTGTAAGCTTTTTAGATTCTGCCATGCTTTTTGTTCTTACGTCTGCGGTATCTTCCTTGGTTTTTGCAGCCTCAAATTCTTTCTGTAACTCCTGTTGTTTGGTCCCGAAATCCTTAAGGAAAGAAACATACTCCATAAATTGATCATTATCCGGTGAGCCTTTGAATTTGATACCGGTAGGAAGTTTGGAGGCAGTAGCGGTAATGGTCATATCATCACCGTTATTCAACAAAAATTCGAAATAGGTTTTCTTGTCGTCGAGCAAAATGATGTAAATGCCTCCTAAGGTCTTTTCTTTGCTCTGCATAACTGCTACGCCATTTTTATCAAAACGGGCTGAGTCTGCTTTGTAGATCTTGGGCAGTGGTTCCCCGAAATAGTGTGCCAGGAAAACCATGCTGTCCTTCATGTCCGTAAACTTCACCTGGATGCGGTATCCGTCCTTTGCAAAAACCTGATGTGCTGCGCCTGTCAGCAACAATAAGGCGATAAGTGTGATGCGCTTCATACTTGTAAATCGTTAATGATGTTGTTTTTTTAGAACAATAGAGACGGCAAAATAAATGATATAGTTGGTGTATCCCAACATTAACAGCTTAAATTTGCACCTGAATTCAAACAAATTAACAAAATTTTGTCAAGGAAGAAAAAACAAATCGTAAATAATATCAAGATGGAAGCTTATGCCGCAGAAGGCAAAAGCGTTGCCCACCTTGATGATGGGAAAGTATTATTTGTAGAAAATACCATACCGGGCGATATTATTAATGCAACCATCATCAAAGCAAAAAAAAGCTGGGCAGAAGGACGCATTACAAGTCTTGTTACTCCGTCTCCACTACGCATGGAACCTTTTTGTGAGCATTTCGGTATTTGCGGAGGTTGCAAATGGCAAATGCTGCCCTACCCTCAGCAACTTATTTATAAACAACAACAGGTTGCAGACCAGTTGTTACGCATCGGCCACCTGGAGCTGCCAGAGATGGACCCGATAATTGGCAGCCCCCGTGAGCGTTTTTACCGTAACAAGCTGGAATTTACATTTGCCACGCAGCGATATAGGACCTACGAAGAATTAGCAGCTGCGGGAGACGCCAAATTTCCGGTAGAGCCTGCTTTGGGTTTTCATGCTCCCGGCCTTTTTGACAAAGTAGTGGAAATTCGTCATTGCCATTTGCAGGATGAACCGACCAATACCCTGCTGCGTGTTTTAAGGGCATACACAGAAGAAAGACAATTGCCTTATTATGATACCAGGGCACAAAGCGGCTGGCTGCGCAATGTTATTATACGCGTGGCGAGCACCGGGCAGGTACTCATCAATCTTGTGGTACATCATGATAATGAGGAACTTAGACCTTTGCTGGACAATGTTCTTGCCAATGTGCCGGGTATCAGTTCGCTAAACTATACTATTAACCCTAAGATGAACGATACTATTTATGACCTGGATGTGCATTGTTATTCAGGGAAAGAATTTATAGAGGAACAACTGGAAGATTTCTGCTTCAAGATATCACCCAAATCTTTTTTTCAAACCAATACCTACCAGGCCGAAGCCTTGTATCGCGTGGTGCGCAGCTTTGTCGGACTTAGCGGATCAGAGACGCTTTATGACCTGTATTGCGGCACCGGGAGCATAGGTATTTTCTGCTCGAAAGGCGCTGCCAAAGTAATAGGTATAGAAGCCGTGCCGGATGCTGTGGCTGACGCCCACGAGAATGCGGCTATGAACGGGCTGGAGCATTGCCAGTTCTTTGCAGGTGATGTGAGCGATGTCTGCACTGCTGCTTTTTTTGAGGAGCATGGCAAGCCCGACATTATTATTACCGACCCGCCCAGGGCAGGCATGCATACCAAACTGGTTGAACAATTGCTGCTTATGAAAGCTCCAAAAATAGTATATGTAAGTTGCAATCCTGCTACCCAAGCCCGCGACCTGCAATTACTGAATGAAACCTACAAGATAACACGTTTGCAACCGGTTGATATGTTTCCGCATACGCACCATATTGAGAATGTGGCACTGCTGGAATTGAGGTAAGGCATATGAAAATAATGTATAAAAATATTAGTTAAAGCGGAAATAATATTTCCGCTTTTTTCCTAATTGTTTCCGGTATGAATGCACTATTCAGGG
>CAIYVS010000580.1 GCA_903929655.1 uncultured Bacteroidota bacterium
CAAGTTTAACTTACTAATAAAGTTTACGAACGGCAGGAATTGTTTACGAACGGTATGAAATGATGCAATTTTAGTTGGTGCGCATGCTTATAATAGCGATAGTACCATTTGTATTTCCACTGGTATCGTGGCTTTCTTCAATGCGGAATGAAATGTTTTTATCGTGCATCAGGCTTAATTGCTCAATCCGTTTTTTTATGTTCTCCAGGCCAAATGACTTATGACCGGAATTGGCTTTTTTAACCGAATGATCTATGCCAATACCATTGTCAGATACAACAATATAAAGCCATTCTTTTTCTTCATAAATTCTTATTCTGACAAAATTGTCAATTGATTTCTGGGGCATAAGCCCATGCTTGATGGAGTTCTCCACCAGGGGCTGTACCAGCAATGGTGGTATCATTACGCTTTCTGCGTCTACAGATTCATCAATTTCTATAGAATAATTCAAAAAGTCATTAAACCTTAGTTTTTCCAGTTTCAGATAATTTTCCAAAAGGTCTATTTCTTTTTGCAGGGATATAAACTCGGAAGATACATTATGCATATTCTGCCTGATGAGGTTTGAAAAAGTTCTTATATATTCATTGGCAGAACGTTTATCATTATCATTAATCAAGCCCTGCACGCTATTCAGGGTGTTGAAAATGAAATGTGGATTCATTAAAGCATTAAGTGCCTTGTACTCAGACTTCAGAAATTTTATTTTTTCTTTATGGTATTTTTCTCTTCGATTTAGTATGAATCTTATGGCAATCCATATGAGCATAAACATCAGAAGATTCGAGGCAATTATAAACCACCATGTTGCCCAAAACGGTTTCGAAATATGAAGTGTAAATACGATGGGTGTGCAGTATTCGCTGGATATGCTTTTAGCTTTTATTTTTATTGTATAATTCCCGAAATTTGGATGTGCCAGGTTAATGTCTCCTACCAGGTCCCGCCAATTATCCTGTTTGCCATTTGAAACAGAGTACTGGTAGCTGATATCTTTGGCATTAAATGATAATGTTGAAAATGATATACTGATACTTCTAGACTCTGCGAAAGAGAGTTCCAGTTCATCATGCATTTTATAAGATCCTTTGCTGGTTTTTAGCAAAGAAAAAAATAATTCCGGCGGCGCAGGTTTTATCAATAAGCTGCTTACGTCAATAGATATAACAGAGCCATTTTTAAAGAAATAACAATTTCTGCCATCAGAACAAATGGTTTCCGCACGCAAAGGGATAAAAGAATTTTCAACAGTCCGTATAGAAAACTTTTGTACCGAATCAGGCGGGTTAATTGTAATTATTCTGTACAGATTGTTTGTGCTTATCAATACATGGCAAGAGTCTATTTTGTAAAATTTATCCCAAATGCAATTTTGCGGGGCAACGGTATCAATGCTCACATTTTCATTGTAATTGTCACAAATCAGCAGGCGATTGTCATGAGTGTATCCGACAAAGTAATGACTGATAAAATCAAATGACTTGAACGTAAACTTGCGAAACTGTAGCTGAAAAGCAGGTGTATCATTCCTTAGTTTGTAAACATAATTGATTGTAGAGTACCATATTTTGTTATCAGGAGATTTAGCCATCCCAAAAATCCTTTCATTATTCGAAGTGTTTGATATAGGCTCAATACTAAATACGTTATTGCCGCCGAGCTTTAGTTTTTTTAATTTAGAGATGATGTTTACCCTTTTTATATAGATGGTGCTATCCAGTAAAAACAATCCTTTCATTCCTGAAACATCATAGGGGCTATTGGTTGCGTTTATTTTTAGTCTTGAAGAAAGCAGGTTGTCAATGGTAATAATGTCATTGCCATAAAAATTGTAGTAATGGTAATGACTGTCAATAAAATATCCCGGCTCGGTAATGCCAGATCGTGCCATGCCCTTCCTGAGTTTTTCATAATTCAGTAAACAATGTATCCTGCTTTTTTCAAGGCTATATAAGTTGTTATTTATTGTAGAGAAAAACAAGTGTTTACTATCTGCATAAGCATATGCTACAGGGCTCTTATCAGCATTTTCATACAACCTGGTATTCATGAAGCCCTTACTTATTTCGTAAATACCATCATTCAATGTGCTTACCCAGTAATTACCCTCATTGTCCTGTGTTATTGCAGATGCCTTGTGCCCTTTAAGAATATTCAGCGTATCATTTATATAGATACCATTATTGGTCGTATAAAATATATTGTTGTTATTGAGGTATATTTCATAAATAGTGTTTGTTTTATTTAAATTTGACGGTAGTTTTTTAATGATTTGCATATCTGTATTAAAAATATACTGCCCGTTAAAAATATAATGCTGGTTCTGGCACGAAGTATACCTGGTGTTTTGATACGCCTCATCCAGTTCTTTTTCATGCATTATTTTATAAGAAGTATCAATGACGACTATTTTATTAGTGCATATCATCATGTACTCCGCCTGGTTTATTTTTTTTCTGTAAACAAGGCTATAAATGATATCAGGCCTTTTTATATTCTCCAGGCTAAAGACCCTGCTCTCTTCATTATGAATATCAACAAACCTTGAGTGGTCCTCGAAACCAATAATAATGCTGCTGTCTGCCTCGGCCGATATAATGCCTATATGCGATGCTTTAAAAGGTAATTTAAGAAAGGGAGTATTCTCAGCGGTATGAAAAACACCATTTTTGTAATAGCATAGTTCACCATTATAAGTGCCCAGCCACAAACGCCCATAAGCATCCTCCTGGAAAAAAAAGATCTCATTATCAGACAAGCCATTAAAAGTCGTGAAAGTCTCAAACTTAAGCCCGTTATACCTTGCCACGCCTTTATCTGTACCAATCCACAAATAGCCCTTACTGTCCCGGTATATATAATAAATAACATTGCTCGGCAATCCGTCTTCAACCGTAAAATGTTGCATCGGAAAATCCTGGCAAAACGAAAAACTAACACTGCAGCATAAAAGAAAAAAAGTAAGTGCGCAGGCCAGTAACTTAGCCATCAAAAAAATCTTTGGTTTCTTAAATAGTCAATAAGACCCTGAAAGCGTCTGCGGCTAACCGGCAACTGGCACTTATTTTCCATCACCACAAAAGGATTGTCTTCCTTTAAAACTTTCTCAACCAGGCTGCAATTCACCAGGTAAGATTTATGTATCCTGAAAAACAAGCCCTCAGGCAACATGTCCTCATAGTCTGCTATAGAGTGGCTCATCAGCACTTCTTTCTCATCATGCCCTTTTAAGTATACTACCCGTGAATAGGAACCCTTAGCCTCCACAAAAAAGACATTCTTAAAATCCACCACATCAATAATATTATTGTCCTTCAGGGTTATCTTATTGATCACAGATTTGCTACTCATCTGCTTAGAAAGGTTGATATAAGAAACCGGCATATCCGCAATCATTTTCCTATAAGTCATCCGCTCCTGCAGTTTCAAAGTAGCATTCGTCACCTCAGCAATACTCAAAGGCTTCAGAATATAATCCACAGCATTCAGCTTAAAAGCTTTCACTGCATACTCGTCGTAAGCCGTAACAAAAACGATCTCATGCTTAACAGGATAAATACGCTCCAGGAACTGGAAAGCATCCTCATTCGGCATTTCAATGTCTAAAAAAACAGCGTCCGGCTGCAAGGCATGCATCTTAGCCTCCGCCTCATGTGTATCGTGTGCAATGCTTACAATATCAACTGGCAAGTCCACGTAATTTGTAAGAATATTCTTCAAATTATTGCAGGCAGCCAGCTCATCGTCCACGATGATAACCCTTAAACAGTTTGCGCTTGTTTTCGGCATACAAATACCAATTCAATAAATGATTAAACAGGCTCTGTGCTATAAGTGGAAATCCTTTATATCGTTTCACGGTGCAAATAAAAGTAAGTTTCCAAACAGCATATTCACTCTTTCCTCTGGTTCCTTCGGTTTATGGTCATAACGAAGTTAAGAAACTATTTTCATACTTTATGTATAAACACCCTTTTTTGTATACTTGATGTAATATATTGAATGTCAGTTATTTATCCTGCATCAACCAGGCAAAGCAAAATCGGTACTCACAAGGCCCGACCATAACATAAAGCTGCCGAATAATCCTGCGGCGCATTAATAAGTTTAAAGCCCCATTCTTCCGAAACCATATTCATCCCATCCACAGGCAACTCCAACAGAAAATCTCTGTGGGACGGGGATCCGGAATCAGTAACCGCCAATTGCCCATTCGGAACGACAGAGAACATCTGCAGCGGATAGCTTAAACCTACACCCAGGGCCTTTATATATGCCTCCTTCAAAGTCCACTGCCTGAAAAAAAACGCTGTTTTGGAATTTGGAATTGTGTCATTGAGCATTAACCTTTCCTTTTCACTAAAAAAGTTCTCTGCAAAACCCTCTATATCATCCATCACAATATACCGCTCTATATCCACCCCCAGCCGCACAGTACCCACCCCCAGCAAAGCCCAATTGCCCCTGTAAGACAAATTAAAATCCAGTCCTCCCTCCGGCAAAGCAGGCCTCCCGTAAACCTCAGAAAAAGCAAAGCTCACATCCTCCGGCTCACAGCCCTCATACCCGGCCAAAACATCCCTGGCAAAGCCATGCGCAGCAATAAAGCGCAATCTATCCTCCGCATGGTTAAAAGCAGCAGCCCGTTTCCTTTCGCCTTCATTCAGCGCCCAAAGCCAGGTATCGTCCATCTGCAACCTGTGCAAATGCACATCTACAAAACCACCATCCACAATAAACCTCTTACAATCAGCAGGCATAAGCCAAAAATAAATAATTTCTTTGCGATTCGCTCCTGGCAGTTTGCAGTTCCACTTAGCAATCCCAAATTCCCAATATACATTTGCAAAATGACACCCCAACGCAAAGCACGAATCACAAACGTACTCAACCACCGCCAGCCCGACCTCACACTCCTACTCGAAAACGTACACGACCCGCACAATATCTCTGCGGTCATGCGCACCGCCGATGCCGTGGGCATACAGGAGCTCTATATACTCAACACCGTCATTCCCCCACATAAGAAATTCGGGAAAAAAAGCTCCGCATCCGCTGCCGGATGGCTTACCATACACCAGTTCACCGACACCGAAGCCTGCATGCAGGCCGTTAAAGCCCGATACAGCAAAATATACGCTACCCACCTCGGCCAGGAGGCCCACTCCCTATATGATCTCAATTTCACCCAGCCTGTAGCTCTCGTCTTTGGCAACGAACATGCAGGCATCACAGCCGAATGTCTTAGTCATTGCGACGCCAATTTCATCATACCACAAGTAGGCATGGTGCAATCCCTCAATATCTCTGTAGCCTGCGCCATCAGCCTCTACGAAGCCCTGCGCCAGCGCACACTCGCAGGTTACTACAATGGCCAGTCCCGCCTGCCCCAGGCAGAGTGGGAGCGCCTCTCTACACAATGGGGCCTGTATCCCGAAGAAGAATAGTGCTTATGCAGCAATTCTCATTTAGAGAGGGGAATGTTATAAATATTCAAGGTTTTTGTTACCAGAAGCGTAGCTAAAATGCCCGATATTTAAACACATCGGGCATCACCTTCCACCATAAATAACAAATATCTTTACCAACTGATTAACATCATTCCATATGGTTTTATTATTGCATAACATTGTGAGCTATAATAATAAAACATATAAAGGAGATGGACACAATAAGCGCACGCAAGCACGCAACTGAAGTGCTCATAAAACTATCAAAGATACCCGAAGTCTTTACTATAGAGATGAACGACGGGAGCAAACACAAAGCCACCCTGGCCAACAGTCAACACATCTGGACGGGTTTTGAACATCTGCCCAATACCACGCTCCAGTCTCCCTCTGGCCCTATAGATATAGACCTGTATGAGGTGAGGGATATTTACTGAGGGGACCAAGCTACCGGGACAATAAAAACTCAATAAACAATGTTTCTTAGTTTGATTATTTTTGTGAACTAAGTTCACATATTTGACAAAAGAAGAACATATAGCATATTGGCTTGATACAGGCGCTAAAGACTGGAAAGCAGCACAACAACTGTTTAAAGCAAAAAGCTATATACAAGCATTGTTTTTTGCACACCTTTATTTAGAGAAATTGTGCAAGGCGCTATGGGTAAAAAATAACGATAGTAATACACCTCCAAAGGTACATAACTTAGTAAAAATATTGAATGAAGCGGGGATTAAATATGCGACAGAACAGATGGATTTTATGATTATCATGAATACTTTTCAATTAGAAGGACGATATCCCGACTACAAACAAAAGCTATATAAAACATATAAAGCAGCAAAGACTGCGGAGATTTTAAAACAAGTAAAACTATCAGGAAAATGGCTACAGGAGCAATTGTAAATAAAATAAAAGATTTTGTGAAGCTTGTAAATGCAGACGGCATCAAACTTAAAAAAGTTGTCCTGTTTGGTAGCTATGCAAACAACAAACAAACAAAATACAGTGATATAGACCTGGCACTTGTAGCAGATGAATTTTCAGGTGTCGCATCTGAAGATGTGAAACTATTTTTAAAAGCTATGCGCAAATATTATATGGTTCAGGCACAGACATATAATACTAAAGACTTTAGTCCAGATAAAGATCCATTTGTTCAGGAAATATTAAGAACCGGCATTATAATAGCCTAGGCATTTCTATAACACATAGGATGGTATAAAACACCGCTCTAAGCCACATCAAAAAGAGAGAATGCTGTATAAAAAAAATCCTTCCACCATAGGCAGAAGGATTTTGTATTGTAAATAATGTAAATATTTAATTGCCGAGGTAAGATTTTAAGAGTTGGCAGCGGGTAGCTGTGCGTAATTTGGTTATAGCTTTGTCCTTGATCTGGCGAACACGCTCGCGGGTAAGCGAGAATTTTTCGCCTATATCTTCCAGGCTCATCGGGTGCTCTACACCAATACCAAAGTACAGCTTGATAACATCGCGCTGGCGGTCGGTAAGAGTGCTGAGGGAGCGCTCAATTTCGCAACGGAGCGAATCGTGGTGTTCCAGTTCAGCATCAGCAGAGTCTGAATTGGGGTTCTCTAATACGTCCAGCAGGGTATTGTCCTCGCTGTCCACAAAAGGGGCATCTACCGATACGTGACGGGCAGCAACGCCCAATGTAGTTTCTACCTCTTCGGTACCAATCTCCAGCAGGTCTGCCAGTTCTTCGGTACTTGGCTCGCGTTCATACTCCTGTTCCAGTTGGGAGTATGCCTTGCTGATCTTGTTGGAGAGGCCTACCTTATTGAGCGGCAGGCGCACAATACGGCTCTGTTCGGCCAAAGCCTGCAAAATAGACTGGCGGATCCACCACACGGCATACGAAATAAACTTAAAGCCTCTTGTTTCGTCAAAGCGTTGTGCGGCTTTGATAAGGCCCAAATTACCTTCGTTGATCAGGTCGCTTAAAGAGAGGCCTTGGTTCTGGTATTGTTTTGCAACAGATACCACGAAACGTAAATTGGCCTTGGTAAGCTTCTCGAGCGCCCGCTGATCGCCCTGTTTGATCTTAATAGCGAGCTGAACTTCCTCTTCCGGGGTGATCAGATCTACTTTGCCGATCTCCTGTAAGTACTTCTCCAGGGATTGACTCTCACGATTGGTTATTGATTTCGTGATCTTAAGCTGACGCATGGACATAGGCGAAGCAATATTTAGTTAGAAAAGTGGAATGTCTGAATGAATGTTGCAATGTTTGTTTAGCAAATCTAAGGTTCTAAGTGATTCGACCCAAAAAAAATTAAGAATTCGTTAACTTCTTAAAAAGCCTGTTAATGGCTGTTTTGGCGGAATAAACATATAAATAATAGATAAATGAGGAATATTATTTTGAATAAAATTATCATAGTTCAAAGCTGGATGTACTTGAGTTTCTTGCGGGTAAACAATTAGTTGGTAATTTTTATGATAAGTCTGATTTAAAGTGCTCAAATAATAATCCGC
>CAIYVS010000581.1 GCA_903929655.1 uncultured Bacteroidota bacterium
GTTATATATTAGTGCATGATTATAATAATGATGAATACAAAGGTTCAAAACAGGCTGTTAGAAGGTTTTGTGAAGAAAATAATATAGGATATATACCTATTGTCGATACAGCAGGTACTGCAATACTTTGCAAATAAACCCTGATAAAATATTTTTTGAGATATTGCCTTTAAGCTAAATTGGTATGAAAAAGATTATTTTAATCTTACTCCTTATCTCACATTGTATATCTAAAGCACAAAGTATTTATCCTACCGGTATCCCAGATTGCATTGCACGATGGAAATTTAGTTCAAATGGCATTATTACTACTGTTCCTGATGTTAGCAATAATGGCCATACTGGCACGGCAAATAATTTGACTGCAACAAATGGGTTCAGAAGTTTACCTAATAAAGCAATGAGTTTTAATGGAACCAGTAGTTGGTCACAGGTACCAAATAACACAGATTTAAGCCCACAACAAATCACAATTATATCCCTTGTAAAGTACAACGGATTTTATTCAGGGACATGCCAGGGTAACCAGATAATTAGCAAAGGTTATCCTTATTTCATACCAGGCAATTATGGATTAGCTGCTACAGACAATGTTTATGATAACAGTTGTAATATTTATTCTCCAAATTTCACTCAATCTGCCAGTCAATATGCCAATGCCAGTTATGCTATAACACCTGGAAATTACATTAGTCTGAATACATGGTATTTTATAGCCACCAGTTATGATGGTAATAATGCTAAGATTTACCAGGTAGTGATGGACACCGCTTTTCACTACTCAAATATTGCCCCTATTTACTCATTTACAGGATTGAATACCCCTATTGGCACTAATACACAGGATATCTCAATTGGCAAACACCTAAACCCAACTTACCCATATTGGTTTAACGGATCTATGGATGAATTGGCTCTGTTTAGAAGAGTTTTGTCTGATTCTGAAGTCCAAAATATTTATGATTATTTATGGGGTTTGATTTTTATTAATCGCCCCTTTGCTGATACACTTTTATGCCAGGGTTCGGCATTTAACCTGAACTACACACTAAATGATTCAGAAATTTTCCAAGCTGGCAATATTTTCACGGTGCAGTTGTCAGATGCAATCGGCAATTTTGCATCACCGGTAAATATAGGTTCATTAGCCGCCACTAATTCCGGTCTTATTCCCTGCACCATACCCACAGGTACCCCCGCCGGAAACGGATACAGAATTCGTATCGTTGGCAATATCCCGGTTTATGTTTCGACAGATACGGGGATTGTTATTAAGATAGGTTCCGGCACTTTGTCTTCACCGATAGCTGCCAATAATAGCCCCAAATGCCCCGGTGATACTTTGAAATTGTCTGCAAGCAGTAATATTACGGGACTTACCTATAATTGGATTGGCCCAAACGGTTTTACCTCGCAAATACAGAACCCTGTTATAGCCAATGCACAAAATATTGATTCGGGCATTTACACTGTTACAATTTCCTCAGGTGGTTGCAACAACAGCTCAAACACACATGCAACGTTATACCCTGATGTAGCGCCATCTTTCAGCACCGCCGGCAATTATTGCACCGGCAACTTAGTAAGCATACAATCAGGCAATCTATCATTAAGTTCATCAGACTATATCTGGAATTTTAATGGCGCCAACATCCTTTCAGGGCAAGGGGCCGGGCCCTACACACTCAGTTGGGAGAACTCCGGGAATAAAACAATTTCATTAAGCATTGTCGGGAATTGCCAATTGCCTGACTCGCAATATATATATATCAGACCTTCTCCACAAAATTCCATTCTTGCATCTAAAACAACTTTGTGCAGCGGTGACACCCTTACACTAAATTCCATGAGCGACTCGACAGTTTATCAATACAAATGGTCTTCTATTGCTTCTATCTCAGATAGTATATCTTCCGGTATCTACGCAACAATTGGTCAAAGTTGCTTTGTGTATCTTTATACAACAGATCAATATGGCTGCACAGGTATAGATAGCATTTATATCTCGTCTGAAGCTTGTTGCCAACTTTTTATCCCAAATGCATTTAGCCCTAATAATGATGGTGAAAATGACTACTTCAGGGTAAGCTCAACAAGAATTTTTGACAATTTTCTTTTAATAATTATGAATCGTTGGGGCCAGGAAGTATTTAGTACCAAAAAACAAGACGAAGGCTGGAATGGTACATTTAATGGCATTGCACAAGAAATTGGAACTTACTTTTATTATCTAAAATATACTTGCGGATCTAAGGATATCTCTAAAAAAGGAGATCTGATATTAATAAAATAACCGTAAACCATTGTATATTAGTTTATAAACCTCTATTTTTATTTAAAATTTTCTTTTATTAAAAGAATAATTACACTTATACTCCTATTATATTCAATAACTCTTACTGCTCAAACCATTTACCCAACCGGAATTCCAAATTGCATAGCACGTTGGAATTTTTCGTCTAATGGCAGTTCGATCAGTTCACTACCAGACGTGAGCAGCAATGGCAACAACGGAACAGCAAATAATTTAACAGCTACCAATGGTTTTAGAAACCTTACTAATAAGGCCATGATTTTTGATGGCACCTCCAGTTGGTCGGATGTAACAAGCAATGCGCAATTAAACCCCGCAAACATTACTATCATTTCCCTGGTAAAATTTTCAGGGTTTAATTCTGCAATTTGCCAGGGAAACCAAATAATCAGCAAAGGATATCCTTATGTTGTTCCCGGTATGTGGGGCCTGGCAGCTACTGATAACGTATATGATAATAGCTGTAGCATATACAGCCCTAATTATACACAATTAGCATCTCAGTTAGGTAATGCAACCTATGGTTTGTCAGCGGGAAATTATATCAGCACAAATACATGGTATTTTATGGCAACCAGCTACAATGGCACTACTGTTAAACTGTACCAGGTTCCTATGGATCCAGCGTTTCATGTTAATAATGTAAGCCCTATTGCCACCGTAGCCACTTCCGGAGCGCCTGTCGGTTCTAATACACAAGATGTTTCAATAGGCAGACATTTAAACCCTAGCTACCCATATTGGTTCAACGGTTCAATGGATGAACTGGCATTATTTAACAGGACACTTTCCGACTCTGAGATTCAATACATGTACGATTATTTATGGGGCTTGATCATTATCAATCACCCTTTTACTGATACTCTTTTATGTAAAGGCGCGAATTTCAATTTGCACTATACTGTTAATGATACCGATATCTTCCAACCTGGGAATACCTTTACTGCGCAACTCTCCGATGCTTCAGGCAGTTTTGCCTCTCCTGTTAATATAGGAACACTCACTTCAACTAATTCCGGTGCAATACCCTGTAATATTCCTGCCGGCACATCAACGGGATCGGCTTTTCGTATTCGAATAGTATCAAGTAACCCCGTGGACACCTCTATAAATAATGGCAAAAACATACAAATTGTCACCACCTTCCCTGCCCCGGTCGCAAACAGCAATACACCGGTTTGTGCAGGTGTCGGAGATAGTATAAAATTA
>CAIYVS010000582.1 GCA_903929655.1 uncultured Bacteroidota bacterium
ATTTGTAATAGGGGCATTATTATTAAATCTCAATTGGAATTACTATGCTTTTTTCTCAGTAAATGTTTTTCTAAATTATTTAATTCATCAGGTCTATGACGACTTTATCGTAGAATTTATTTGTAAAAATGAATTAAATTTCAAAATGGCAGTAACAGAGAAGATAATAGTGAATATTAATGATAAGAAATGATGAACTTCCTCTGTTCCTCTTGGGATATAGTCTCTTACAACATTTTCGTATCTTTGAAATCTATATAATACAATAAATATCATTCAATAAAAAGGAAAAAACAATGGACGATAAATTTTGGCGAGACCTGCATAAGGTTCTTGAAAAACAAGACTTTAAAAATGAGGAAGAAATAAAAACATTCCTGGACGGCCTTATTGGTCAGAAAATTCCTGAGCTTGCTGATTTGGAAATGAACGATGAAGAGACTGCTCGTGAGCTAATATACAAAGCGAGAGAATTATCTCCTATTGAGGCCAGGCAAAATATTGAAGATGCGTTATTGTTTGATCCTAATTGTATTGATGCTTATGAATTATTAGGCAGTTTTGAAGAGGAATACGCTATTGCTATATGTTTCTATAAACGCGGAGTTGATATTGGGAAGGAAATTTTTGGCGGAAGATTTTTGGATGAACATAAGGGCAAGTTTTGGGGCTTTCACGAAACCAGACCTTTCATGCGTTGTATGTTTCAGTATGCTGATTGCCTATATAATATAGATAAAAAGAAAGATTGCATAGTGGTTTTGGAAGAGTTGATAGAATTAAATCCGAATGATAACCAAGGGGTAAGAGACCAATTAATGCTTTTTCTTGTAGAGTTAAACGAATTTGATAAATACAGGAACTATGCTGCACAATTTGAGGATGATTTTATGGCCTTTTCATGCTTCAATAAGGCCCTTTTTGCCTTTAAAACCGAAGGTGAATCGGAAAATTCAAACTCTATTTTGAAACATGCTTTGGAAAAAAATAAGTTTGTAGCTAAAAAATTGATTTCCTCTAAACCTCAAGTTGATTTTCCCGGTTTTTATGGCATCGGAGATAATAATGAGGCTATTTATTATGCCGTTTATGCACAAGACATCTGGCAGGAAACAGATGGAGCTATTGAATGGCTAAAGAAGCATTCTGCTGCAAAAAATAAAGTACCAACAGGTAAAAAAAATAAGGGATAGTTAATCCTAGCCTTACTTTTGCCTGTAAATTAAATTCTCTAAGTGGAAGATCATAAAAAGAAACGAGCGGTTGCTATCTGGTTGCTGGCAGGTGTGTTCATGATCGTGGTGCAGACATTGCTCGGCGGCATCACACGTCTTACAGATTCAGGATTATCTATGACACAGTGGGCGCCTATAAAAGGTGCACTGCCCCCTTTGAACGAGAAGGAATGGAATGAGGCATTTAATGGTTACAAACAAATAGGCCAATATAAATACATGAACAGTGATTTTACACTTCATGATTTTAAATTCATCTTTTTTTGGGAATGGTTTCACAGGTTGTGGGCAAGGATGCTGGGTGTGGTTTTTCTTATTGGTTTTGTATGGTTCCTGGCAAAAAAATATTTCGACAGGAAAATGATAAAGCCTTTCGTCATTCTTTTTTTATTGGGAGCGCTGCAAGGGGCTATAGGCTGGATCATGGTAGTAAGCGGATTGAATGATACGCACTTATATGTCGATCATATAAAGCTCGCTACCCATTTTGTTTCTGCTATGATATTGGCATGTTATACTTTGTGGTTTGCCTTACAATTATTAATACCTGAGGAAAAAAGAATTGCAGATAAGAGTCTCCACAATTTTACAGTAATCATTATTGCTTTATTATTTATTCAGTTAGTATATGGGGCGTTTATGGCAGGCCTGAGAGCTGCAAGAGCCGCACCCACCTGGCCTGGAATAAATGGGGAATGGGTGCCGGCAGGTATACTATCTCATAGTTTTATTAATTACAGCACAAATGTTCATTTTATTCATCGCAGTATGGCTTCGGTTTTATTTGTTTTGATTATATGGTGGTTTATAAAAGCATTGAAACTGAATAAAATAAAAGGCAAAACACTATTCAGCAATAGCAGCAGGTGGCCTGTAATATTGATATGTTTTCAGGCGGTGTTGGGTATATGCACCGTATTAAGCGCCCCGACTATTATCATGGGTAAATTCGGGCAGTACCAGGTATTGGCCGAGTTGCACCAATTGGTGGCTATGTTCCTCCTGATGTCTTTGCTGGTAAACCTGTACGTACTGAAAAAAACTGCTAAGTAGTTTTGTGGCAGAAAATTTGTAGATTGTATTCAGAGGTTTAAACAGCCCCGTATATACATGCGGAAACAGCTGCAAAGCATATATTATTTCCTGCCGGTGCAATTGGTATTGCTCCATTTTCGTAAGTACCAGCTATTGCTGGTTTTCTGGATCATTTTAATTGCAACTATTACTGGCAATTTTGCTGCCCACTTTGGGGCTGCTTCATTATTTCTGGCTCCAGAGTACCTGGGGCGTATTAATTTTCTCAGCATGATGTTGCTTGGCGGGGCTATGTCTGTTTTTGTTATGGCCTGGCATATCACCACATTCATCATCCATAGCAAGCGCATTCCTTTTATGGGGGCTACGCGTCATTCGTTCCTGGTTTATTGTTTGAATAATTCCGTTTTGCCTATAGCCTTCTTCGTGTTTTATTCCATTGTCAGCATCAGGTACCAGTTATTTTATGAGCATACGGATGCCCGCAGAATATTCTTGCTGCAATTAGGGTTTTATTTAGGCGCGTTTGTTATTACAACTATCTCCTTTGCCTATTTTTTCAGGGTGAGCCGAGATCTGCTGAAGGTTATATTATCCAAGATCACTAATCCGGCACGAATACGCGAGATAGTACCTTATGATACGCTTGATTACGAAATTGATATTCTCAGGGCCCGTACTTACCTGTCTGAAAATTTTCGCGTAAAAAAATTTGCAGACCTCGAACCTTTTCCTCCACGCTTATTAAATACTGTTTTGCGCAGGCATCACCGCAATGCCATTTTTGCGGCCATAGTCGGCTATTTAATTTTGTTATTGCTGGGTATTTTTATGGAGGAACCTATTTTGCGTTTTCCGGCAGGGGTAGGGTTCCTTTTCCTCTTCTCCATTACGATGGGCATTGTAGGGTCTGTAAAATATTTTCTAAAAAGCTGGGAAACTATTGGGTGGATATTATTTGCGGTAGCTATGTACTGGATGGTACAATACAGGATATTTGATTTGAGAAGTATAGCATATGGCCTGGATTATCATACAGGATCAAAGCAACCAATATACGATTACGACCATCTCTATCATCTTTTTTCGAGGGAACGATATGAGGCGGATAAAACAAAAGAAGAAGCAAGGCTTGAAAAATGGAAGAATAAAGCAAGCAATTTAAATACCAAACCGCCTTTAGTAGTAATAAGCGTAAGCGGGGGCGGCACCAGGTCGGCCTATTGGGCATTCAGGACTTTGCAGTATATTGATAGCATCAGCAATGGTAAGTTATCTAATAATACGGTTTTAATAACAGGTGCTTCGGGGGGAATGATCGGGGCTGCCTACTGGCGCAGCATTCACGATGCTTATAATGAAGGAACCATAAAAAACCCTTATGCTGCCAGGTACCAGGAGAATATTGGCAAAGATCTGCTTAATGCTATTGTTTTTTCGTTGGCTACTATCGATCTTATTTCTCCTTTTAATAAAATCGCTATTGCCGGATATTCCTATACCCGCGACAGAGGCTACGCGATGGAGCAGGAGATAATACGCAATACCGAGGGCTTGCTGGATAGAAACATAGGCGATTTTAAAGAAAGGGAGTCGAACGGCAGTATACCGGAAATGATCATTAATGGCACTATAATTAATGACGGAAGAAAATTGATGATATCGTCCCAACCACTGGGTTTTTTAACGCAGCCAGCCTACTCTTTTAAAGACAGTGCAAATCCACCTATAGATGCTGTAGATTTTGCAGTTTTGTTTGCAGGCCAGAATCCATATAACATGAGGCTGACTTCTGCTTTACGTTTGAATGCTACTTTTCCGTATATTCTTCCGGTGGTAAAACTACCTTCGCAACCACAAATTAATGTGATGGATGCGGGCCTTAGAGATAATTTTGGCACTGAAGTAGCCAGCCGCTATATGTATGTGATGCGTGACTGGATAGAGAAAAACACATCGAATGCGATATTTCTTGAAATAAGGGATACTAAAGAATATGAAATGATTCCTCCGGCCACAGGCTCTAATTTATGGGATATGTTATCGGACC
>CAIYVS010000583.1 GCA_903929655.1 uncultured Bacteroidota bacterium
GATCCTGCTCATAATTAAAATAGGCCTTCCCAAGTGAAAATAAGCTATCCGAAAGGCTTTTCATTAAAAAAGCATTCGTCCCTTTTATAGCTACATTGGACTTGGCAGTATGGCCTACGGCATACTCCGAATCTGTTAATTCGTAGATACAAAAAGCGAGTAATTCACTATCGTGGAATACTCCAAGCCCCAATAAATGATCTTCTTGCCTGTTTGCCGCTAAATGTAATAGCCTGTTAAACGCTTTTTCTTCGTGCCGCTCAAAAGCTTTGTGGTCAGCTAATTTGCTGTCCGCCCATTGCTTGTATAAAGCAAGCATCGTTTTATGCATGAGTGGATCATAAACGTCTATAGACAAAGCATTGATTTTGGGATGGGATTTCAGAATAGAGCTTACTTCGTTTCTTTTCCTAGCATAATTACCACCTGAAAAGGAGCGATGCTCACTTGTATTGTAGATATAGTCAAAGCCGTTTCTGTCTTCCACTATTAAAAACTTCTTACAGTTTAGCAATAACGCAGTCTCTTCTGGTATGAATTTGAGGATCGGCTCCATGTTCATTTTTACAAAACTATCCAATAGAGCTTGTACGGTTTCGTCCGGCTTGTTTTTGCCGATGAAGGATAAAAAGGGCTTGCCTGTTATATAGTCAGCGAATTGCACAACAAGGTTACCATTCAATTGCGAAAGGCGCATATTGCCGGAAATATCCCAGGAATACATGCTAACAAAATCATAATCTGAATAGGGAGGAAACCCTTTAGTGAATTTTTCTACTTCTTGCTTGTCTGAAAATTCAATTTTTTTGAAATCCGGGAAATTGGGGATCATGTATGCTACGGTAATTGCCGTAGGTTCTGGCGGCGTGTAATAAAAAGAGGGGGCGTGAACCTGAGCCTACATCTGGCTCTGACGGGACCGCGAAGCCCTGTGTGCACAGAATATAGGGAGGCCACGCCCTTTGGGACGCGGAGACCTACAACTCCCTGCACACTCTAAAATTCGCGGTTTTACAGAGCGGGAACGTAGCTACGCTACTCTTTAAATGTCATTTACTTATATCAATTCTATGCTCTTATAGTATATACTGTTTTGGTTATAATAGCTACAAATCTACTCAAACCAATTTATTTTACTGCTTTCTTTTGTGTTTTATCTATACACAGATTTTCTGTGGTTAGGCCACTATTCAGTTGTATCTATGGCTAATACCCTCCTATTTTTAAACTTAATTGTGAATTGAAAAGGGATGCTGCCTTTATTTATGACAGCTTTATCGTATCTGATTGTGTCCGTGTCGTAGATACCATGTGGACTTAATTCAGAAGTATCTTGTTGGGTTTTGTCCAAATCATACTTACTATGTGTACTTAATCCAGCAGTATTTTGTCGGGTTTTGTTTAAATCATTGTTATCATTTGGAGAAAAAAAACAACTCTCAATTAATGGAAGATAGCCGTATATTTTTAATTCCTTTTTTGTTCCAACAATTTTATCAATTACTTTAATTGTAATTGCTCTTTTCAATCCAAAACTTGCTTCAACCAGCACTTTATTTGCTTCTTTAGCAAACAATTCCATATCTTCTTTTGTTGGAATATTTATGGTTTTTATTTCCTGGTGATTGTTTGCTAATTGAGCCTTTAAGGACATTATCTTTTCATTGACAGAGAGTGTATATTCTTTCAATTTTTCAATAGAAAAAACACCTGCACCGTAGGCTTTATTATATCGATCCTCATGCTCCATTAGTTTGGCTATTTCTTTTTCAATGTCAATAACATCAAGATCAGAAGTTTGATTTTTATTTTCCTGCTTTCCTAACCACTTGTTTATTTCGTCCTGCATTAATTCCGGTGAACTCATAAGGCAAACTATTTTTTGCCAAATAAAATCATCAATAGATTTTGTGCTTATTGGTAACTCAAAACAGGTTTTAGGCAATGGGTAGTTATATAAGCTATTAAGACAGCGGTAATATTGATATCTCCCTTTTTGTACGGCTTCCCCACCTCTGCGTATACCACATATACACCATATTTTTCCCGTGAGCAGATAGGAGTATTTTTTATTCCTTTTAGACAAAGCATAATTTGCTTCGAGCTGTAACGCTACACGATCAAATAATTCCTTATCAATTATTGCCGGAATTTGCATTGTTATCCATTCAGACCGAGGTCGTATTACCGCACTGCTTTTCTTTACTCTCTTATACGTCTCTACTTTTATGGGCTTTTTAGGTACAGCAGATTGCCTTTTCCCATAATGCCATTCGCCATAGTATGAAGTATGCCTAAGTATATTACCCACAGTACTTGGATGCCACACACTTCTTTTACATCTTTTAGTTTTGATACCTAATTCTTGCAACCGCTTAGCCACTTTTCTTATTGTAAATCCCTCATTAGCTACCCAAGCAAAGATCATTTTTACTACCCGAGCCTCACTTTCATTAATTTGATAATACCCCTGAACATTTTCTTTTCTTAGAATGTAATCATATCCGTATAGTGGTCTGCCAACCATAATATGCCCTTCTCTGGCTTTACGAACTTTACCTAATCGAAAACGCTCCGTAATTTTGACACGCTCATACTCTGCAAAGATTCCGCGGACTCCATACAGAATTTTGTCTTCGCTGTTTTTAGGAGCAGGGACAGTAACAAACATCACTTCGATACCAGCTTCCCTCAATTCGTCCATAACGAGTTCCTGATATGAATATCGCCTCGCTAAGCGGTCTGGGTCATATATCAATACTGCTTGCCAGAGTTTTTGTTTAGCGTCTTGTCTCAACCTATCCAAAGCAGGTCTCGCTAACATATCACCACTCCATCCTTCATCAGTATAGCCTTTAACAATGGTATAGCCATTTTTTTGCGCAAAGTCTTTAAGCGTCAGAATTTGAGTTTGTATTGTTTGTTCTTCTTCTTGCCTGGCAGTTGATACTCGGGCATAGGTTGCAATTAATTTACTGTTGGTCATAAGATTTATTTTTATTAATTCTAATTACTTCTTCAAAAAGCAACTCAAAAGCCTTATCCAAATTGTCTGGTGAAGAAGATTGTATGTATTCCAAAGAGGGAGAGCAGTTACCGGCGTTGTTGCAACACAAGCGCCTCTGCTCCCCCTCTTTAAAATCAAGACCTTTAATGCCGGTATTATTTTGACACTTGTGTTGCTCTTCCATACTATCATCATTTCATTTTTTTGTTAAAGAAGTAGAGGGAAGCTTTTGCTTCTTTAGTCTATTGATCAAATAGGCAAATTATCCCTACTACTCACATACACGCTCATATCCTACGCTTTTAGTATGGATGAAATCACACCAATAGGTATAACCAATTACCGAAACACCGACCAGCGTTTCGGCATCAAAGACAAAGACCGCTTACAGCATATATATGTCATTGGCAAGTCCGGTACAGGTAAGAGTACCCTGCTTGGAAACATGGCTATTAGTGATATTGAAAGAGGTAATGGGCTATGTATTATAGATCCTCACGGAGACATTGCAGAAGACGTATTAAAGTACATTCCCGAAGGCAGAAAGCAAGACATTATATATTTCGATGCTACAGACCTTGACCATCCTATCGCTTTTAATCCTCTGAAAGGCATACACCCCAAGTATCATCACTTAGTAGCAAGTGGCTTAATTTCAACTTTCAAGAAGATATGGTCGGATTCCTGGGGTCCGAGAATGGAATATATTTTACGGTTTTCATTGTTGACATTACTGTGCGTTCCTGATGCCACCTTCTTGGATATACAGCCCTTGTTTACAGATATGGAATACAGGAACAAAGCTCTATCCTACGTCACGGATGAACATATTCTTGTTTACTGGCAGAAGGAGTTTGATGCCTACACCAAGACGTTCAGGAATGAGGCTATTAGCCCCATCCTGAACAAGGTAGGTTTGTTCAGGACGAGTACACCACTCCGAAACATTGTAGGCCAGAAAACAAGCAGTTTCCGCTTGCAGAGAGTATTGGATGAAGGCAAGATATTGATCTGCAACTTCTCTAAGGGAGAGATCGGAGAGGATGCCTCTTCGCTCTTAGGCTCTATGCTGGTTACTTCTATACAGCTTGCAGCACTACACAGGGCAAAGCAGGAAGAACACAAGCGTAAACCGTTTTACCTATATATTGACGAGTGCCACAGCTTCATTACCTTATCATTTGCGGATATTCTGGCAGAGGCTCGGAAGTACAAACTTTCACTGTTCCTTGCCCACCAGTATATTGAACAGCTTGATGAACGGGTACGGGCTGCTGTATTCGGCAATGTAGGGACGATTATTTCCTTTAGAATTGGAGCTAAAGATGCAGAACATCTTGCTAAAGAATTTTATCCGGTATTTACAGAACATGATCTGGTGCACTTGCCCCGGTATGCTATGTATCTGAAGCTTATGATTGATGGGACGGCTTCGGAGGGGTTTAGTGCATTTACCATTTCAAAACGAAAGAATTAGATTTTCATCGTCGGTTATATTGTAATCCCGTTGGGATTTGAATTACTTATGTAACTACTTGATAATGAGTTGTTTTATTTCCTTACTCGATTTTTTACTCGA
>CAIYVS010000584.1 GCA_903929655.1 uncultured Bacteroidota bacterium
CTGTGAAATTATCTCATTATAATCCATGATAAATCATTTTCATTATTCAATTTTTCAAAGCAAAAATGCCATCACAATGGATGTATTTGTTCGCAGCCTTCTTCAATAATTTTTTCTAGTTCGTTAACTTCATTATCACTCATCATACCGGCAAATGTTTTAAAGCTTTGTCGTATTACTTCATCTTTATGCACCCTGCTTTTACTTATCACAATTTCAACTTCGTCCAAAACCGTCTCATTCTCGATTTTCAGTATCTCTTCTATCAAGTGCAATTTTTTTGCTTCTCCGTACATATCAACTCATTTAATAAATAAAATTACTCATTATATCCATCAAGTGCAATCATCTCAATTACCTTCTGTAATCACCCCTAAACAACAAACTCAATATGCCCAGTATAAAATCCAATACACCGTTTATCATAGCACCAACCAATCTCAATACACCTGAAATTATTTTACCTATAAAATAAAATATCAGGACAAAGGCCAATATCACTAATAGTATGTACAACATAAGTATCGATTTATTTTATTAAAAATGCCAACCCATAATTGCTATCAATGTTGCTAATAATATATTCACCATACTTATCGGCAATAAATACTTCCATTCCAATGTCAATAACTGGTCCACACGCAGGCGCGGGAAAGTCCAGCGAAACTGCATAATGATAAATATGATGAAAAAGGTCTTACCCATGAACCAAATGGAAGACGGAATAAAATCCATAATATGATTGAATAGCTCCCAATGACCTATATGAAACGGCATCCAACCACCCAAAAACAAAGTAGCAGCAATAGCTGACACCACAAACAGGTTAATATATTCCGACAACAGGAACATCGCAAACTTCATCCCCGAATACTCCGTATGAAAACCTGCAGTAAGTTCCTGCTCAGCTTCCGTAAGATCAAACGGTGCCCTGTTAATTTCTGCAGTAGATGCAATAACGAATATCACAAACGATATCCACATCGGCAAATGCCCCTTAAATATCCACCATCCGTTCTGCTGGCTCATCACAATATCACTCATTTTCAAACTCCCGGTAAGTACTATAACAGAAAGAATAGACAAACCTATTGAAAGTTCATAACTAACTATCTGGGCCCCGCTGCGCATAGCTCCCAGCAAAGAATATTTATTATAGCTCGACCATCCTGCCATCAATATCCCTATCACAGCAATAGAAGATATGGAAGTAACATACAGCACCCCTATACTCAAATCCCATATCTGGAAATCCTTGGCAAAGGCTATAGGCGCCATCACCAGCATAGAGGTTACTACCACAATAACAGGCGCGAGGTTAAAAAGAAATTTATCAGAAGCAGTGGGTGTCAATCCTTCTTTAAACAAAAGTTTCACCGTATCTGCAACAATTTGCATAGACCCTTTTGGCCCAACACGATTTGGCCCAAGGCGCAACTGCATAAAAGCAGCCACCTTGCGTTCCATATACCCCAGGAAAAAACAAAGCGGAACAAGAAAAACGATCAGGCTAATACCAACAATCACCATTTCGGCTACCAATGCTGCCATTCCATCTCCCATGCTGCTTATTAACCAGGCATGTATATGGCTCGAAAGCGATGAAAAACTGTATGTAAGTAATAATCTCAATTTCTTATTTTTTAAAAACCTTTCAACTTATCAACTAATTAACTTCTCAACCTATCGACCACTTCCCCCTTCAGGGGGCTAGGGGATATTACCTGTCAATATCGGGTATCACCAGGTCAAGTGTTGCCATAATAGCTATCAGGTCCCCGATTTTCGCACCCCTTGCCATATGGTCTATAGCAGAAAGGTTTGAAAAATTAGGAGAGCGGTATTTTATCCTGTAAGGCGACGCAGCACCATCACTCACAATAAATACACCCAGCTCACCACGTGCAGTTTCCACCCTCTGGTAAAATTCCCCCTTCGGCAATTTGATCACATTCTTCGTCTTCGTTTGGAAATCTCCCTCCGGTATATTATCTATTAATTGCTCAATAATAGAAACAGACTGGTCCATTTCCTTCATCCGCACCATATACCTCGCATAGCAGTCCCCGCAATTATCCAATATTTCATCAAACTGCACTTTATCATACCCTTCATACGGGAACCATTTTCTTACATCACAACTCACTCCCGAAGCACGCCCGGTAGGTCCTGTAACCCCGTAAGAGATCGCGTCCTCTTTCGATAAATAACCCACACCCTTGGTCCTGTTCTCAAAGATCACATTACCTGTAAGTATCTCGAAATATTCATGAAGGTTATTCTTTATCTGCTTCATCACATCCTTCACCCGTTTCTGGAAATTTGGATGAATATCATACATCACACCACCCGGCACCATATAGTTCATAGTAAGCCTCGCACCGCAAGTCTCCTCCATTATTTCCATAATAGCCTCCCGTTCCCTGAAAGCATAAAAGAAAGGGGTCACAGCCCCTAGGTCCAGGCCTGTACAACCCCACCATAGCTGATGAGACGACAACCTCGTCAGCTCAGCCATTAATATCCTGATCACTTGCGCACGCGGAGTAGCTTCTATCTGCAAGCCTTTTTCTACACATAGCGCACAGGCCTCATTATTGATATGTGCACTCAGGTAATCCATCCTGCTCGTGGCAAAAATGAAATTCCTGTAGCTCAGGTTCTCAGACATTTTTTCTATCGAACGGTGTATATAACCAAGATGAGGCTGAACCCTTTTAATGGTTTCCCCATCCAGCCATATCTTCAGGTGCAGCACCCCGTGTGTAGACGGGTGTTGCGGTCCCATATTAATGACGAATTCGCCATCTTCCGTTACAATATCTTCACCTAATAAACTCATTCAAAATTTAAGCTTTTATAAAATTCTCAAACATCCAATTCCTATATCTCAAACCCTCCTACTCAATACCCCCCTCTCCTTCGGAGAGGGCCGGGGAGAGGCTTATATCTCAATCATATTTTCGTCCACATAATTTTTTCTAAGCGGCCATCCTTCCCAATCGTCCATGAGGAATATCCTTCTCAGGTCGGGGTGATTAATAAACTTCACACCAAACAGATCGTACACCTCGCGCTCATGAAACTCAGCCGTTTTCCATATGCCGCACACCGTCTCTATCTGCGGATCATTCACATCCGTGATCTTAGCTTTTATTACAATAACATGTCTGTGTTTTTTCGACAAAAGATGGTACACCATCATAAGGTGGTCCTTCCAGTCTATACAGGTAAGGCAAAAAAGATAATCAAATTCCAGGTCCCTGTTACTCCGCAGCTCTTTCATTATAGGCAGCAGTTCTTCCGATGCGATGATAACATTTAGAAACTCGCCGCTTTCGTCAAAAGTAGCCGCAGGAATATGGGCAGAGATAAATAATTTTATTTCTTCGTTTGTCATTTATCTTTCTCTGCTTTTTTCCCAAAATAATGTTCATTCTTTATTTTCTCCTGCAAGGCTATCATACCATGCAGCAAAGCCTCTGGCCTTGGCGGACAGCCCGGCACATACACATCCACAGGTATCACATGGTCCACACCCTTTACCACAGAATAAGTATTATAAAAGAAAGGCCCGCCGCTTATCGTACAGGCACCCATAGCTATCACATATTTCGGATCCGCCATCTGGTCGTACAAACGTTTCAATACCGGCGCCATTTTCATTACAATAGTTCCGGCTACTATAATAAGGTCTGCCTGTCTTGGTGTAGCCCGCGCCACCTCAAAGCCAAAGCGCGACCAGTCATACTTCGCATCAGCCGCGCTCATCATCTCTATAGCGCAGCAGGAAGTACCAAATACCAGCGGCCATAAAGAATTGGCACGCGCCCAGTTAATGGCATCGTCCAGTTTCGTTATCAATATACCCCCATCGGCAGTTTCATGTTTCTGCCCCGGGAAAATTAATTTTTCACTTACATCCATTTCAGTGCTCCTTTTTTCCAAGCGTATAATAATCCCATAAACAGGATGAACATAAAAATAATGATCTCTGCAAAGGCCGTCATTCCTATTTTTTGCACCACTACTGCCCATGGATACATAAATACCAACTCCACATCAAAAACAAGAAAGATCAACGCAAACAAATAATAACCCACATGAAACTGTATCCACGAAGTACCCGTAGTTGGGATACCACATTCGTAAGGTTCACCCTTTACAACATTGGCAGATTTTTTTGCCAATGCTCTCGACAGCAGGATTCCTCCGCCTGCGAAAGCAATTCCGCAAATAGCTAATAATATTAGTGCAGCCGGGCCCATTCTATAAATTTTAAAGCGCTCAAAAGTCCTGAATTGATCACTCAAAATGGATGACCAATGTCAGTTCTAAAATTAAATAATTGTATTGCTACAATATAAAAATAAAATTTGATTTTTGCATAGGC
>CAIYVS010000585.1 GCA_903929655.1 uncultured Bacteroidota bacterium
AACCACCCATTACTTTCCAGGTAGATAAGCTGGAACAGCTTACTTTTTTGCCGGGTGTCATCCGCAATCTGTATAAAATAAGTAAAAGGATGGATTATGAACTTGTAATAGTTACTAACCAGGATGGGCTCGGAACTGAAAAATACCCTGATGAAAATTTTGAATTGGTGCAAGATAAAATGCTGGAGATTTTTAGCAATGAGGATATACATTTCGAAGCAATTCACGTAGACAGATCATTTGACCACGAAAATAAACCTACCCGAAAACCCGGCACAGCAATGCTGAAGGCTTACATGAACGGCAAATACGACCTGGTGAATTCTTATGTGATCGGGGACAGGCTTTCAGATATTCAACTGGCGGAGAACCTGGGTAGCAAAGCCATCTTTATTAAAACAAATGATGACCCGGAAACTATTGTTAATGAGCGCTTAGCTATAGTGCGTAACTGGGATGAAATATACGATGTCCTCGACAAGTCCTACAGAGCCGCAACACTAAAAAGAATTACTACCGAAACAAACATTACGATACATGTGCAGCTTGATGGTTCCGGTAGATATGATATTAATACGGGTATTGGATTTTTTGACCACATGCTTCAGCAATTTGCAAAACACAGTGGTATTGATCTGGACATCTATGCAACTGGGGATCTCCATATAGATGAACATCATCTTATTGAAGATGTGGCAATAAGCCTGGGGTCGGTATTTCATGAAGCACTTGGCAAAAAGAGCAGCATTGCCCGTTATGGCTTTTGCCTGCCAATGGATGATTGCCTGGCCCAGGTAGCAATTGACTTTGGCGGTCGCTCCTGGCTGGTTTGGGATACAGATTTTAATAGAGAAAAGATTGGCAATATGCCTGTGGAAATGTTCTATCACTTTTTCAAATCGTTTGCCGATAATGCTAAATGTAATCTGAACATTAAAGCAGAAGGACAGAACGAGCATCATAAGGTAGAAGCCATTTTCAAGGCATTTGCGAAAAGTATAAAAATGGCTATACAAAAAGACGTTGACAATATTCATCTGCCAACAACAAAAGGAGTTTTATGAAAGTAGTTGTTATAGAATACAATGCAGGCAATACTTGTTCTGTTGCATTTGCACTGAACAGGTTAGGAATAGATCCAGTTATAAGTTCGGATGTGGATGAGATATTATCTGCAGACAAACTTATACTGCCTGGTGTAGGCTCTGCTGGAAGCGCCATGCAATATTTAAAAGATAAGTCTTTAGATAAGGTGATCAGAGATATTAAGAATCCCTTATTAGGTATTTGCCTGGGCATGCAATTGCTTTGCAATTACTCTGAAGAAGATGATACGGCATGCCTCGGTTTATTTGATACTAAGGTGAAAAAGATGCAAAAAGGGAGAGTGCCTCATATTGGCTGGAACCAGGTCTATGACCTTAAAGGCCCATTGTTCGATAAAATAAGCGAAGGGCGCTACATGTATTTTGTACATAGTTATAGTGTTCAGGTTAACAGTTTTGCAGCAGCGGTTTCAGACCATATTGAAACTTTTAGTGCTGCAATACAAAAAAATAACTTTTATGGAGTCCAGTTTCACCCGGAGAAGTCGGGAGATGATGGGCTTGCTTTATTAAACAATTTTATCAGTTTATGATAGATATAATACCGGCAATAGACATCATGGACGGCAAATGTGTGCGTCTCACGCAAGGAGATTATACTAAGCAAAAGGTGTATAATGAAGACCCTGTTGTTATAGCAAAAAAAGCAGAAGATAGCGGATGCAAGTATCTGCATCTGGTAGATCTAGATGGGGCGCTTTCAGGCACAATGAAAAACAGCCAGGTCTTAAAAGCTATTACAGACAATACTTCGCTTATTGTGGACTATAGTGGGGGTATAAGGACCCAGGCTGATATTGAACTTGTTTTTGACCTGGGAGCTGAAATGATTTGCATTGGTAGTATGGCATATAAACGACCGGACATTGTATATGAATGGGGTAGATTCTTTGGTTATGACAAGCTCATTATCAGTGCAGATGTAAGAGAGGGGTATATTCTTACCAATGCATGGCAAAGCCAAACCGCTTTAAAAATGAATGAGTTTTTAGAAAGTTTTATCCGCAAAGGCTTTAACAGATTTTGCTGTACAGATGTAAGCAGGGATGGCATGCTGTTCGGAGTTGATATTAACTTATACAAACAAATAAAAACACTGTTCCCGGATATTGATCTGATAGCCAGCGGTGGTGTGACATCAATTGCTGATATCATAGCATTGCAGGATGCAGGATGTACAGGAGTAGTTGTTGGCAAAGCTATTTATGAGGGGAAGATATCTTTAGAACAATTAAAAACTTTGACACAGGATGCCGCTAACTAAAAGAATAATACCATGCCTGGATATAAAGAACGGCAAAGTTGTAAAGGGCACCGCATTTGTGAATTTGAAAGATATGGGCGATCCAGTAGAACTTGCATGCAGGTATACTCAGGAAGGGGCTGACGAATTGGTACTGCTTGATATAACAGCAACCCTGGAAGACCGCAAAGCATTTTTACCTTTAATAAGGAATGTTGCGAAAAATGTGACGATCCCATTTACTGTAGGTGGTGGGATAAACTGCATAGAAGATGCTTATTTATTACTGTGTGCAGGTGCGGATAAGATATCTGTTAATAGTGCGGCGGTAAATGATCCGGGGCTTATAACTGAGCTGGCAAAGCGATTTGGCAGCCAGTGTGTGGTATTGGCAATAGATGCAAAATGGAAAGATGACAGCTACCAGGTTTACATTAACGGAGGTAAAAAGGCTACTAGTATTAATGTATTAGAATGGGCAGGCCAGGGCGAGGATAAAGGTGCCGGTGAAATGCTGCTTACGTCTATAGATCAGGATGGGGCAAGAAATGGCTTTGCTTTATCGCTGATAAAAGAAGTCTCTAAAAAAGTAAATGTCCCAGTCATAGCAAGTGGAGGAGCAGGCAAAGCGGAACACTTTGCTGAAGTATTGGCCGATGGCTATGCTGATGCAGCACTGGCAGCAGGCATATTCCACGTAGGTTTGGTAGATATAAAGGAGCTGAAAAATTATTTGAACAATATAAACATCCACGTAAGAATATGAAACCGGATTTTAGTAAATACCCTGATGACTTAATGCCTGCAATAATTCAAGATGAAACTACCATGCAAGTCTTAATGCTTGGGTATATGAATGAAAAAGCATTGCAACAAACAAGAGATACAAAACTTGTTACCTTTTACAGCAGATCGAAACAGGATATATGGGTAAAAGGAAAAACCTCCGGAAATTATCTTTATCTGAAAGATATACTTATTGATTGCGACAATGATTGCCTCCTGATAAAAGCTATACCTGCCGGACCGGTTTGCCACACAGGTATGCTCACTTGTTTTGGTGATCCGGTAACAAGTACGCCTATTTTTCTTCAATCGCTTGAAGAAACAATTGCCAAAAGAAAATCTAGTCCTTCACCAGAGTCTTATACTACAAAACTTTTCTCTGAAGGAATTTCAAGATCGCACAAAAAGTAGGAGAAGAAGCCATTGAGTTGGTTATTGAGGCCATGCAACAAAATGATGATAAGTTTATTGGTGAAGCTGCAGACCTTGTTTATCATTTTTTGGTCTTATTGCAGTCAAAAGATACCTTGTTAAAGGATGTGGTCGTTGAACTAGAAAGAAGAGCAAAAAGGTGACTTAATAAGCGGCAACTTTCAAAAAATTGAAATTAGTACAATGCTTAAAACAAAAAGCCCCTTTTTTCAGATGCTTTGCGAACCAGACTCGAATTTTCTTCGTTACTGCCTGATAATAAATTGCTTTATTTTTGGTCGATTAATTCAAGAACTTTCTGAAATAGCAAGTACCCATACCTAGGTTTACTTATCCTAATCAAGATTATTTTTTCCTTTATTAATTTAACTCTGCTGATCATATAATTATTATTTATGAAAATTTATTAGTATATTTAATATTCAATCTTTTTCCCATTGGTTAAGTCCGATAAAAATTATTTAAATTCTATAATTGTTGATGATGAGCTTAATGCTATAACCAACCTAAAAAAACTTCTTGATACTTACTGTCCCTTTATAAAAATTGCCGGTTCTGCAATAGATACAGAATCAGCAGCAATCTTGATAAATAGCCTAAAGCCTGATGTGCTTTTCCTGGATATTTCGATGCCAAAGAAGAATGGATTTGAGTTACTCAAAATGCTTCATTTTATGCCATTGATTGTATTTGTAACAGCACATGAAAAATATGCCCTCAATGCAATAAAAGCTTCTGCAGTTGATTTTTTACTTAAACCTGTGGATATAACAGAATTAAAAAAGGTAGAGGAGAAATTATTGCAGATACAAAACATGAGGGAAAACAATGTAAATGAAAGTTACACTACGGTAGTGGGAAATCTTGTTAGTATGCTCCACTATCGTAGTGTAATAAAAAAAATAACTTTACCTGATGCACATGATTATAAGATTGTGGATTTAGAAGATGTATTGTACCTGGAAGGAGATGATAATTATACTTCTTTTTATTTAAATAAACATAAAAAAGTGATCGTATCCAAAACCCTGAAAGAATATGAAGACTTGTTAAGTGATCTGGGTTTTTTCCGCATTCATAAATCCAGCATCATTAATCTCTTTCACCTCAAAAATATCAATAGAGAAAACGGTATGAATGTCGTTATGTCTGATGGACGAACGCTTGCAGTTTCAAGAAGAAGAAGTACTGAGTTGTTGGATAAAGCAAAACAATACCTTACCTGATGTCAAAAGGGCAGGTAAACCGGTCATTCCTTATTTGTGTACTGCAAATATTTACATTGGTATGTTGTTATGCCCAGGAGACTGAAATGAAACATTATTCTGTTAATGAAGGCTTAAGCAGTTCCATTGTTTATGGGATATTGAATGATTCTAAAGGATTTTTATGGTTTTGCACAGATGCCGGCGTTTCCAGGTTTGACGGACAGAAGTTTACAAATGTCACTTTATCCGATGGTTTATCTGACAATGATATCTTGAGTGTAAATGAAGACTCAAAAGGAAGAATATGGTTCCTTGGTTTTAATGGCACACTTTCCTATTATTATAGAGGACTTATTTTCAACTCAAACAATGATTCTATTCTGGCGAAGGCACAAACAAATGATACCTATACCTATTTTTTTGAGGACAAATATCACCGCCTTTGGTTTTCGAGGTTTAAAGGATACACAATAATTTATGATAATAAAGTTGAATTTATAGATGGAAAAGAAAACCATCTACGGGGAGAGGGTATTTTAATGAACTATAGTGGTGGTGATGTGGCCATATTACCGCCTGCTTCTTTTAAAAAATCAATACACAATCAGAATAAGAAACGAGATGAAAATTGCGATTTATTTTTAATTACCAGCCAAAAAACTTTTAGAAGCTTCTCTAAATACAATAACATATATAGAAGCAAGATTTGCTATAAACGAGATGGAAGTGTTTTATTTATTGCAGATACAGGAATTATATGGCAAAAAGATACAATCCAGAAGTTAATACTTGCATTTAGTAAAGAAATAATTAACTACCATCCAATATGTGTTTTTCAAAGTAAGGATAATAAGATTTGGGTAAGTACAATTAACAATGGTATTTTTTGTTACAATCTTGACAACCCAACTGAAAAACCTAAAAGGTACCTGGAAAATAAGGGGATTGCAACCTTGGCAGAAGATCAGGAGAATAATATTTGGATCGTGACTTTGGGGGATGGTATTTATATGTTGCCCGTCGGATATAAAGCTGTAAATAACTACTATGCAGACAAATATGAAAAACACAGGATTTATAGTGTTGCGAAGGATAAATACGGTAATATTTATACAGGCCATGATGAACAAATCGTTAATGTGCTGAAAAGCGGTAAAACCCATATTTTACCTATTAAGAGAAAAAACGAATATTCCAACAATAGAGTTACAAGGCTTGTAACATACAAAGATGATATTTGGATCGGAACTGATAATAATATAAGACATATTAATGTACTTAAAAAATATAATAAAGTAATTAAAGGGCAATATTTTTCAGCTCAAAGTATTGGCCATAAAGATTCAGTATTTATTATTCCAAATATTAAAGACATAACTGTTTATAAAGAGAACATTCTTATTTGCAACGGGTATGCTGTTTATAAGCCAGATACTGCATGGTATATTAATGATATTTTAAAGCCGATTAATAATAATAGTAGAACGCGCACCTATAGTGTTCATGCTGATTATAAAGGAATAATCTGGTACAGTACAGTTGATGGTTTGTATAGCTTTAATGGTAAAGCCACCCAAAACCACAGTTCGGAGAGTATCTATTTGTCTAAAAGAGTTAATGATATTGACGAAACTATTGATTCTGTTTTAGTATTAGCAACTAGTGGTTATGGAGTTATTCTTTATAGGAATGGCAAAGTTCTTTGTCATATTACTGAGAATAGTGGCTTAAGTAGCAATATTTGTAAAAGATTATTTGTTTGTAAAAACGATATATATGTGGCTACTGCAAACGGAGCTTCCAGGCTCTCCTATAACAATGGTCATATTGACTCTGTAAAAATATTCTCGACAAAAAATGGATTACTATCCAATTCTGTCAATGATATATGTGCAGACGACTCAGAGATTTGTTTTGCTACATCTGAAGGGCTAACCATAATAAACATGAGGCTTCTTGAAAACAATTCAAATGTTCCAAAGGTTTACATAACAGGTATTAAATGTAATAGCCGGAAATTGAGTACTGATAGCATTTACTCATTTAATTATGATCAGAATTCATTGCAATTTAATTTTATTGGCATTTGCTACAGATTGCCTGAAGATGTGATATACCAAAGCAGGCTTACTGAAGATCAAGCGTGGTTGGAGACAAAAAACACTTCTATTGATTTCCCTTCACTAGCACCCGGCATATATCATTTTCAGCTAAGAGCTAAAATATCAAATGGTCCATGGAGCAGTAGTAACTCATTTTATTTTATAATAAAACCGCCTTTCTGGAAGACTTATTGGTTCTTAGCGCTTTGTGCATTCTCTTTCATTATACTTGCCATCCTTGTAGCCCG
>CAIYVS010000586.1 GCA_903929655.1 uncultured Bacteroidota bacterium
ATGTAACTCACCGTTTGAATGAAATTCATTCCAAGAACCTAAAAGAAAAAAATAGATATTTCTATATTACGTTTTTATTCTTAAATGAAGCTTACTATTGGAATAAAAATTATCTAAAGAATCTAAAACAAACAATAAAAACTTAATATAATTTTCTAATTCTCGCATATAACTTACTGATTGGACAAAATGTATTGAAAGAATCTAAAAGAAAAATAAATCTTGATATTAGCTGTTGATTCTTTAATGTGAATTACCCTTGGAATGATACAATTGTAAAAAGCTACATGAAAAAAAAAGAAATTTTGATATTAGTTTTTTATTCTGAAATGAAACTTACCGTTTGGATGCAATCTATTTGAAGAATTTCAAAAAAAGAGAAATTGCTATAGGTTTTTCATTGTTCGATCCTGTGTTTTAAGAAAAAAAAATCGGTTATAATGATCATCTGAAGCCAGAAGCTTGTGATGTTCTCCATCACTACAGCCTTTTAAAATTATTATGGCTATTTTTAGTCGTTTGCCGTGAAATTTAATGAAACAATGTAGCTTTAGTGAGTAGCCTAATAACTACGTCCTTATTTCTCTAGCCTTAATACTGCATCTTATAGCTATATCTCGTTATCCATACCTTGATATATACACCATTGCAATTCTTTTATTTTCAGCATGCCTTTACGATTACATTCTTATATCTAGACCGTTTTATTTATATCATTATACTAATATCCTCATATAGATTTCCTTATTACTATACAATTACTTGTGTATTCGCGAAAGTATATGTTTAGGACTATATCCTTGGATTCATATGGATTTCATTAAATCCTCTATCTTATTTGTAAGATCTGAAGTTCAACGACATGTGTGCGCATTAGCTGCGTATGATATGGCTGAATAATTTCAGAGTATTAGATGTTTATTGAATGGTTTCTTTTGTTGACGTTAAAGAGTGTTTTTAGAAAAAACACGATAGACAGCGATAATATGATAATAAATCGTATATAGCCGACGCATACGATGCTTAAAAATATTTTCTGAGCTTCATTAGAGTCGTTGAATTGTGAGGATAGTCGTAATTTATCGCAAAGTAGTTAGATTACTAAATATGGATGATAGCATTATTTCCCTTTATAGTTATTTGCTAGATTTAGCATATATTAGCTAGGCGTTGAGGAAAATATGGTGATTTGTTTCAATCTTTTCCCGGGAATGAGAAACAGGTGAAAATATTAAAAAAAGTAAAATTACTTGGGAAGAAAAGAAAATTCACCCCATCTCAACGGTTTAAGTGTAAAAAGCATTCTCGAGCGATGAGAAAGTCGAACATTAGAGCACAATAACGTATCATGAAGTAAAAGAAAGAAGAAAGTATGCAATAAAATAGTTCTAGTGAATGTACCTTAAATTACATTTGAAAAAATATGTTCTGCCGACATTTTGATAAAAGACTTTATAATAAATATATCTTGCATCATACTTTTTCACTCACAATCTTTTATGGCAGCACGTTTGAACTGTGAAACCCTAAAGAATTGAGCCGAAATGAGAAAACACTTTTAACTCCAGTATTTTTGGTTACGGAATTTGTTTTTAGAATGGATCATTTTTTGACAGAACCTTTCAAATTTCAGTCTTACTATACAAAACTTTTTCGGTTTAGCATTGCAC
>CAIYVS010000587.1 GCA_903929655.1 uncultured Bacteroidota bacterium
ATTTTTCTATTAGCTCTTTATTTGTAAACCCTTTTTGTTTTTCTGCCGTATTACTTTGCCCTTTGACAAACAGCAAAGTAACGAAAGGTTTATAAAAAAAGTGTTATTAATATAATTGTGTTTCATCTACTACTAAAATAGCGGAATTCAAAAGTTCATCTATAGATTTTCGTCCCGAAAATCCATTATGCTCATTCGTTTTTGGGTTTATTTTGGTTGCCAGTTTGATTTTCTTTTCATTTTTTAGCATATCATCTAAAAAATATTTGCCAGTCACAATGCAATATATTTCGTCAATAGAGTTATATGTTTTGCTTGTCATAGGTAAGGCAAATCCGATGTGCCTTGTTACATGCGAATTTAAATCTTGCGGTGGACCTATTATTGCAGGAATCTTATAAAATACGTTGTTTATTTTAAATACAATATTCAAATCAGTTTTTACGGAATATGCGACATAATCACCAGAATTTTCAAAAACGCACATTCCTATAATTGTATCATTTCTCAATTCAACATTGAATACATTATGTGGTTCAGCAATTAACGCAATGTAGGCTGGCATACCCTTTGAATTAGTATCTATTTTATCAATTTTACCTGCAAGTTTATTGCTATTTGTATCTATATTATGTTTTATATCCTCTGCATTTTTATCACTCTTTTTCTGACCCTCTCCAAACATTTTAGACATATTTCCAGTTATGTCTTTTAAATCATCCTTATTTTGTTTCTGTGTTTCTTGTCTTTCAATTTTTGAATCTTCTTTCAAAATCCTTATTTGTGAAAAATAAGAAGATTGCAAATCTGCATCTCTTTTATCTTGCCTGTCCTGCTTTTCCTTATCTATTTTGTCTTGATTTTTCTGCACAGCTATCCTAACCTTTCCGTCTATTGTATTTTGAATCAAAGTCAACACAATCACAACAATTGTTGATATAATAAATGCCCCCCACTCTTTGGTATGCATTATAAACCATAGCTTTGTTCTTTGTCGCCATTCGCTCATTGGCAATTTATCTCTCTTTTGTTTTATTTCTAAATCAACCATTTTTTGATTATAAAATGCACCAATAATCCCCGCAAAAGCACTAAATAAAACAATACAGTTTTTTATCCAAGATTGCAGGCTTTCAAGATGTTCTAAACTCATAAAAACACATTAGGTTCAAGCAAAACAAAATTTGCTCGCCAACATAAAGTGTTTTAACCTTACGCTGCCGAGTACGATAGTTATTGGAGATAACTAAAGACGTTTGAAAGCCACCCTATAAGGTGGTTTTCTTGTTTTATAAAGATAAGTATTAATTAGCTATCAATATATTATGCGGCAATTTTACACCTTCAGTCCTCACTAATGCTATATCAAAACATGCCATATCGGCTATCATGAATAAATGCGTTTTTTGAGACGCAAAACATTGCGTCTCTACCGAGGGTATTTGTTAATTTTTCAATTGGCGCAGGGAGGTTCATTTGCATATTAAAAGCTAACTTGCTTTTCAATTAAAGATTTAATATGCAATACGCAATCGTAACAGGCGCAACGCAAGGTATAGGTAAAGCCATTTCGGAAAAACTGCTGGCCGAAGGCTTTTCTGTTGCTGTGTGTGCAAGGAATAATGAAAACCTGCAAATGCTTGAGAAAACATGGAAGGCTCAATTTCCGAATGCCTCCATTATATGCATGCGGGCAGACCTGGGTAATAAAGAAGAAGTGCTGGCATTTGCGGACGCGGTCTTAAATAAATTTCCCCAGATTGATATACTTGTCAATAACGCAGGGTTATTCCTGCCGGGGAATATTGCAGAAGAAGAGGAGGGGCACCTGGAAATGCTGATGTCTGTAAATCTTTACAGTGCCTACCATTTAAGCCGTTGTGTTTTGCCGGGTATGAAGAAAAGACAAGAGGGACATATTTTTAATATGTGCTCGGTGGCCAGCCTGAAATCTTACCCGTCAGGGGGCTCTTATGGCATAACAAAATATGCTATGCTGGGTTTTTCAGAAAATTTGCGTGAGGAGTTAAAGAATTTTAACATAAAAGTTACCGCTATATGCCCCGGCGTTACCGACAGCCCTTCGTGGGCGGGAAGCGGGATAACAAAGGACAGGATGATGGAAAGCTCCGATATTGCAAACATGCTCTGGGCCTCATTTTCGATGTCGAAACAAGCAGATGTAGAAACCATCATTATGCGCCCGATGAAAGGAGATATTTAGCTTCTTTTTAA
>CAIYVS010000588.1 GCA_903929655.1 uncultured Bacteroidota bacterium
ATGCTCTTTTCAATGGCGAAACTTGCTATGGATAATGGCCTGTAAAAATCATTCACAGCCCCTGCATGATAAGATGATGTAAATATTTCAGGAATAGCAGCAATGCCTCTCTTAATAAGCGCATTTTCCTTTATGATATGTATATCATCCAGGGCATAATCATTTCTCAGCGTATTGGAATACACCAGCACACTGACTACGCATAAAAAAAACACCAATCTGCCCCTTCCAGAGATCATTTTTGCCATCGCCCCAAATTTCAAGATTAATTTAAAATAAACATATGACGCTCGTCAAACATCGGCCAATGGCACTCATATCACATTTTGACCATGCAACAAAGAGCATATAATGCATTCTCTTTTTTCTTACTGCATCCTGATTATTTTCTTAAATAACCATTATTATGCCGCATCTCATTGACTTGCTGACTTAGGCTTTATACTTTTGCATCCTCTTATATATATTATTACACAGTTTTTAAAAATATACTTTTATGGATACCAGCAACAAATACGTAGCACTTGTCACAGGTGGCACCGGCGGCCTCGGCACCGATATGTGCAAAACCCTTGCCCGCGATGGTTATCATGTCATAGCCAATTATCACAACCAGGAGAAAGCCGAGAAATGGTATGCCCGCATGAAATCTGAAGGATATGATTTCGATATGTACCAGGCCGACGTAAGCGATTTCGACGCAGTTGCAGCAATGATTGCCAAAATAGAAAAAGAAACTGCCCCCATAGATATTCTCGTTAACAACGCAGGTATTACCCGCGATGGTCAATTTCGTAAAATGACGCCACAAAACTGGGACATCGTCATCAAGACCAATCTCTACAGCGTTTTTAACTGCACCCGCAATGTCATCAACCAGATGTGCGACCGCAATTATGGCCGCATCATCAATATATCGTCTGTTAACGGCCAGCGCGGACAGTTTGGCCAGGCCAACTATTCTGCAGCAAAAGCAGGCATACACGGTTTCACCAAAACGCTGGCTATGGAAGTAGCCCGCAAAGGTGTTACGGTAAACACTATTTCTCCCGGCTATATAGGCACCGATATGGTAATGGCTGTGGCAGAAGAAGTAAGGAACAAGATCGTGGCAGAGATACCTATTGGCCGTTTAGGCGGTACAGAAGAAATTGCGCACCTCGTGTCCTTCCTTGCCAGCAAGGAAGCCAGCTTTATTACAGGTGCCAACTATGCCATCAATGGTGGCCAGCATGTTTACTAATGTGCAAATTTGAAAATATGCAAATGCCTGGTTTATTAATAAGCCGGGCATTTTTAGCTTATACCTGCATCATCATTCTTAGCCTGCTCATTATTGGCAGGCTCCTTTTTGGGAGAAAGAAAATAAGCTATTACAGCACCTATAAAAGTGCACATAATAAGGGGTACTATAAAGAAACCATGCAAGCCATGCCTGGCATTTGCAATAAATCCCAACACACCACCTATTATCGACCCGCTATATGTTATCCCAACATACTTTCTTTGCACCGTCTGAATACGGTTTAATGCAAAGAAAATGACTGCCGCAGCAATAAAAACCAAAGCCAGGCATATTAATACTGCAAACACTAAAAATGTCATCAGGTCGCCTGTAGTGAAATTGCAGCTTTTGCATTGTTCTGCTCTTGCACAGGGAACTATGACCAAAAGAACTAAGCTTAGGGATAAGAACTTTTTCATCACAACTTCGTTTGTTGAAAGGTAGCTATAATGTATTAAATGTCAAAGGGAGCGTACCGGAGAGTCCATCGTTCGTTGGATAAATCTAATAGTCCTCATTATTGGTATTTATATTTTCGAAACGGGGGCAAGCGAATGCTTTGTACTTTTTTCTGCGATCACCCCTGAAGAAGATGGATATTTCATAGCCACCGAAATTGGTGGTAATGCGGCTAACAGAAGATGTAGGAATATCGTAAGAGAAAGTGAGCGAAGATTTCCGGTAGTCGAATTTGAAGGCGGGGATAATTGCATCGCCAAGGCGGCAAAATAATCCCAGGTAAATTTTTACAGACTTATTGTTAAGCACATCCCTGGCATTCCAACTCAGCATGCTGCCGAATATTGCCTCCCTGTAAGGGTCCTGCATCATATAGTCGGCATGTACAGTAAGTGCATATTGCTCATTGATCTTGTACTTAAATCCGAGGTTAAAACTTAGTTTGGTGTTAAGGTTGATCACGGCATCCTGGCCATTAAAACTCTCATTCGGTGTTGTGAGATGATATGCGGCTACTCCAAGATAATAGTTCACATGGTTATCCCTGCCTATAGAACTGTTAAAGCTGGTGCCTGCAGAAAGATCGTAATTTTGAATGCGGTTGGAGCCTATTTTTTCATTGCTGGGATTGGTATTGTTAAATGCGCCGTTCTGGTATTGGCTGCTAAAGGTCATTTTACTTAGATCTATATAGCGTTCTATATAGCCTCCGGCAAAACCAAGAGATAAGTAAGAGCGGTGAACATCGTTTAATGATTTGCTGTAATTGATCGCAGGGTAGATCTGTACACTATTGAAATCGATACTACCCGCATGATCGAAACTGGCCGCGAAACCCAAGCTAAGACAATCGCCCACTTCGTTAATATTTATCCTAGTTTCGGCATTTGCTACCGAAGTTGAAAAAGGCACCTGCAGGTTAGTCCACTGCACCCGGTAATTAACACCATACTTATAATCTCCGCTGAAAATGCCTGCCAGTGCAGGGTTGCGAAATATAGCCAGGTCGTAAAACTGGGAAAAATGTATGTCCTGCCCATAGCTTACCACTCTGATCAAGCCCAGGACAAAAAACATGCAAACTATTATTATTCCCTTTTTCATTTTACAAAATAGCTACCTTACTAAAGAAATGTCGCCTTTTAATTCAATCGTTTCCCCGGTTTCGCAAACGGCGCTTAAGAAATAAACATAAACATCGGGTTTTAATTGTTTATTCATATAAGTGCCATCCCAGCCAAAGTCAGGATTGTTCATCGGTATATTTCCTCCGTCATAAAGCAATTCGCCCCACCTGTCATACACCCTGAATATTTTTATAGAACTTATTCCCTTTCCGCTTGGGTAAAAGCGATCGTTCACACCATCGCCATTGGGTGTAAAGGTATTTGGCAGAAATATCTGGTCGGCGAGGCATTTAAGGTCGATCGTAACATCCGCCTTAGCCAGGCATCCCCCAATACCTGTGACGGTAATAGTATAAGTAGTTTTCTTTTGTGGCAAAGCAACAGGGTTTAAGCAATTGGTACAACTCAGATCCGCTGAAGGGGACCATTCATAAGAAACAGCATTTTGAACAGTGGCCTGCAATGTAACAGAGGTACCGGCTATGATGGTTTGCCCCTTGCCCACCTGCACCGCCGGTTGCGGGTAAACTGTAACATTTACATGGTAAGTATCTACAAAGCATGTTCCCTGCTCAACAATAAGCGTATATAGGGTGCTGGTGGCAGGCGTAGCAATGGGGTTTGCGATCTGGTCATTGTCCAGGCCATATGCCGGCAGCCATAAATAATTGCTTCCGCCCTGTGCAGATAATTGAGCAGAACCACCGGGGCAGTAAGCAGCTCCCGGGCCAATGGTTTCAGGCATTTTCTGGATAATAGTTACACGAACGCTATCCTGTACGGTGCATCCGCTGCTGTCAGTAACAGTAAGACGGTAAGTGGTATTTGATATGGGCTGAGCAATCGGGCTTGCGCAGGTGTCGCAGTTAAGTGTATTAGCCGGAGACCATAAATAAGTGAGCGGTGCAAAGCCACCGGCAATGCCGGAAAGCAATTGGATATCTGTATTGGGGCATATCGAAGTGTCATTCATATGCTGTAGTAGTGACAAGTTAGAAATACGTACCCTTGCAGTAAGTGTATCGGGGCAGCCAAAACCATTATAGGGTGTGCATATTACATGATAAGTTGTAGAAGTGGCTGGCGCTGCAATATTAATGGTGTCTCCACCTGCTATAGTGACGGAATAAGACGAATCCACCCATTGATAGGTTTGAAAACCCGGAGGTGCGCTTAAAGTTATATAGCCAGAATTATTGCACTGTGTCATCGTTATCTCAAAACGGCCACAAGTCATATTTACGTATCCGTATCCCCAATGGCCCGATAAGGCACAATCCACCGACTCAAATTCGACGATCACGGTATGTCCTGAATACCCGGATAGATTTAAAGAAGCTGTTGACCATGCCTTATAGTGAACGCTTGTATCCTGTGTTGATTGTGTAAAGCCGGGCAGCGCACCGGCAACGTAAGAAAAATTGCCGCAAGGTATAAGGGTGCCGGTGGCAGAATCTTTTGTACTGACCGTGAATTTGGGCTGTTGCGAAGGGATGTGGCCGGGATCCTGCATAACAATGGCATAGCGGTAAATGAGGGCGTAATCATTAACGCCTATAGGTACATGCACATAATACCTTGCTTTGTTCGTACAGTAATGAATGCTGTCAAAACCAATTTTCAGAGAATGTATGCCCTGTGGATCTACTATCGGGAAACCACCATAAAAATCTGTAGCAGTGCCGCTGGTAATGGTAAATCTTTGTAGCGTCTGTGCAGACACAGGATAGACCTGCATCGTATCGACAAGAATGCCCGGACTCATGCCACTACCAATATAAGTGCCCTCAAAATATTGCCAGTAATTGAAAGTGCCCGAACTAAAGTCAATATTGGGGGGGCAGTTTTGGGCGCTCGCCTGGCAAGAGAAGGATATAGTCAATATCAACACAATGTACCTAAGCATCATAGCAATCCTTTACATCGATTCAATCCAATTTAATAAGTTCTTTCCCCCGGCTTTTAAGCTATTTTCGGCGCTATCATAACAGGCTAAATGTCCTGGCTATTTGATAAAAACGCAATATAAATTTACGGAAATTTTTTAATTTCAATTAATAATATATCTATGCTCATGTATGTAGTGAAACTAAAAAAGGCTTTCTTAGATTGTGCTTTCTGATCGTGCATTGTTCCAAAGTTTCGGGACGGGAGCGGGAAAAGGTTACCAATGAGGAGTATAATAGCGGTAAAAATAAAACCAGCAGGAAATGTCATTAAATTTAAAAATAATTTTGTAAAAAGTAACGAATTTGTTACTTTTATGAAAACTGGCTAAGATGGCAACAATAATGTTAAATCAAATTGCAAAAAACCTGAGAAATGAAAGGTTTGGAACTGGTACGAAAACTGGAAGCTGATGGCTGGTATGTAGTGGCCCAAAAAGGAAGCCATAAGCAATATAAACATCCAACAAAACAGGGGAAAGTGACAGTGCCCATTCATAAAGGAAAGGATATCCCCATTGGAACTTTAAAATCGATATTTAAACAAGCAGGGTGGAAATAAAGCACTCTGTGCAGCAGAAAATAATAAATTATGAAACCGCTCAAGTTGATCGTAGAGAAATCCCAGGGAGAACTTTGGGGACGTGTGCAGTATGAGGATGACCTTTTGGTAACCAATGCAAGGACAGTAGAAAGCCTTGAAAGAAAAATGAAAACCCTTTTAAAGGATTTCCATGAGGTGGAACCAAAAGAAGTGCAGTTTGAGCGCCATTATGACCTTACATCTGTTTTTGAAAAATTTGATTACTTAAAAATATCAACCATAGCAGAACGAGCTGAAATTAATGCTACACTATTACGACAATATGCAAGCGGCATCAAACACCCTTCTGCCAAACAAGCTAAAAAAGTAGAACAGGCCATTCATAAAATAGGGGCCGAACTTAGTAAGCTGGCAGTATATGCGCCTTAAAGTTCTGCTGCATCTTATTGGTATTGCCAACACACAAAGCCGCCTGGCATACCAACAAGGAGGGCGGAATGGTTTGCTGCTCAGGCGACCGACAAAAGCTAAATAGCAACCTGAAGATTTTTTTTCTTTGAGCAAGAAGTGAAAAAACACTTCGCCCTGCATGGGAACACTTCACCTAGCATGGGATATTAGCTTATTGGTTGATAGGTTGAATAGTTGGTGAGCGTAAAATGTTTTGCAATTTGTTAAGCCAATGGCAAATCTGAAGATTTGCGGTAAATACGACGAAGAGATGGAGCACTTTGCCGAGCATGGGACAAAAACAGGGAGCCCATAACATACATTATGCTTTCCAGATAACATTTAGCTGCATCATTTCAAATGCCATTCACAGAACGTCTGCCTGTCGGCAGACAGGGAGTATTATCTCTGTATTCGGGATGCGCAAAGGCTAAGATCCCGAATGGGGGCGTTAGATCAGAGCTCAATTTTAAATCGATTTATGGTATTAGGGCCTTGCAGTACGATAACATACGGGCCGTCCATCCAGGCTGAGAGATCTATTGTTTCATTTGCTTTATACAAAAATGTTTTTCTGAGTATGCCCCTCATATCAATAAGACTGATGTGGTACTTTTCATTATTTGCTATTCCGGTGAACCTTAGCTGCTTGTTGTGAGCAATAACAGCAATGCTATTTTCATTTAATGCAGCATTTACACCAGTGGTGGTAGTTTGCCCGGCATTTATCGGTGCGTTACCCAAACTGTTAACGGCGCGGTCTTTAACAATGGCATGTGAAGCATTGTGATCTATGTCCATACGGAGCCAGCCGTAGTGCCAGAGGTTACTACTGTCGGGGTAGCGTACGCCCAGGTACTTATCGGTTACATTGTCCCAATAGCCGGTTGTTGCATTCCGCAACAGGGTATATGCTGCGTCTACCCAGGTACCTGTACTGTCAATAGTTTGTGATGCATTGAGGGCCAAAGCAAGTGTCCCTGTGGATTCTGTGAGCACCTGTACTTTTCTTAGCATCGGAGAAGCAATCGTAATTTCTGCCGGATGAAACCAGATGGTTAAATACCCAAGTGAAAAATAATTGGGAGTAGTGAGACTGTCGGGCTTGGGCATGTTACATTGGTAGGTACTGAGGCTCGCATCTACGGTAACATCCGGCACTATATCGAAATACAGGATTTGCGCGTTTGCGACGATCTGAAAGAACAGAATAGAAAATAGAAAAGTAATTTGTTTCATACAGGTATATTGTTTGTTGAAAAGTGAATTAAATCAATTTGTGATAACTATATTTTTATGCAGGATCTTATTACCGGAACAAATCTCTACGAGGTAGATGCCAGCCGGCACGCCATCAATATCCAGTGCCATTTTTGAGTTGCCTGCGCTATAGTGTTGTGTTCTTATTTTTGACCCAAGCGCATTTATCAGTGATACAACAACATTTCCTGATGAAGCAGCGTCGTCCATTTTTATATTCAATGTCTTTCGGGCAGGGTTTGGGAAAATAAGAATGTTATTTTCCGCATTCTCGCTTTTAACGAAACTGGGCGCGCCTATTGGCGTAAAAGTATAGATGGTGTTAGCAGGCGGATAACCAGTAAGATAAAGAAAAGTATAGGGATGCAATACTGCCATCGGACTGCTTGCATTGCCCTTTAAGTTATAAAATAATGATAGAGAGGGACTGCTAAATGCGACTTGTGGCCCGGAGGAACTGCCAAATATATTTGTGAAATCGGCAGTGGTAAGACCATTGTTTCCGTAATGAAACTCTATTTTATCTGAAGTTTCATAAAACCAGAATTGTATTGAAACCGAATCCCTATTCAAGGGGTCGTTGCTGAATCCTACATTTTTAAGTTGTATCTTAAGTATCCGGTTGCCTGCCCCACCGGAATTGTCGAGCTGATAACTAATGGATGAATTCCCCAGCCCTTTCAGAAAAGTGTAAAAAGGATAAAAGCCATAAGAGCCAGAGCCTAATATAAAATAAGCATCGGTGGAAACATTAATAGAAGTGTACAATGAATCCCAATAATGAAAATTGAATCCAATAGGTAATGAAGTGTATAATCCATTAAATGAGGAATTGCCAACGATCACAGTTGGCGATACCAGGTCTGCGTAAGTTCCGGTGTTGTAAGAAAAATTATATCCCGGTTGTGCCTTAGCAAGGCCTGACAGCAATGCGTTAATAGCTAAAAAGATGGTAAATATTTTTTTCATAATGGCGCTTTTAGTTTGTTTTAAGTTTCTTTTTTCGAATGAATACAAATTTATCCCGGTAAATTGTCGTCTAATTGTATGATAACGAAATGTCATTATGGAATTTGTAAAAATCCCCCCTTCCGGGGTGCTTCAGCCTTACGTAAAGCACCTGTGGTTATTCAGTTTGTCGGGAGAAGACCTGCCCTATTCGCAGCTATTTTATCCTTATGGCTCACATGAACTGATATTTTACCTGGAGAATGAGGCACTGATGAATATAACAGGTTGCGATTGCTGGGTAGCGCAACCTAAAAGCTTTTTTTCAGGTCAGTTTCTGAGGCCTTTCACACTTAACTTTAGTAAGAAATGCACCTGCATCGGGGCCAGCCTTTATCCCTGGGCCGGGAACCTCTTGTACAATATACCATCTGATGAGTTCACCGGGCAGATGATACCCATCCATGAAATTGATAAAGATTCGCGCCTGGAAGAGCAATTTTCCTGCGCCGAAAATAAGCAGGCATTATTCGATATTCTCCAGGAATACCTGGAAAGCAAGATTTGCAATAAAATAGCCGACAAAATGAGTTGCGCTATTGCACAACAAATCATAAAGGCTCCTTCATGGAGCGAATTAAATAATTATCTCACCGGGAATGTAAGTGTTTCGAGACGCAGGGTGGAACAAGTTTTCCTGAAAAATACCGGGCTAAACATGGGTGCCTTTATCAAGAAAGTGAGATTCCAGAAATCAGTGAGCCTATTGCAGAACAAGCAAAGAAATTTAACACACACCGCACTTGATTCGGGATATTATGACCAGGCTAATTTCATTAATGAGTTCAAGTATTTTTCAGGCCTCACCCCTTTGCAGTTTACAAAGCAAAGATCTGAAATGAAGGCGTTTCTTGCATCTATTACGGCAATTGGGTAGCTGGCATAAATGCTAGCGGGCTATTTTATAGTAAGCGGGATGTATGCAAAGCTGCAGAATGAGCTTTCGGCTTAGGAGCCCTGATGTGCGCTGGTCCTGAAGGGAGACCTTCGCAAGACAGGAACTTCTTCTTATAAATACGAGTTAGGTAATGATATTGGGTAATGGCGGCTGTTTGTTAAATTCTTTTTGAGCCGAGAGCAAATATGAATATGGGCTATTTGCTATTTTTTGTGCCTTGTCAACATTATAAACAGTTTTTTTTGCAATAAGAGATAAGCCAGGATACTGGACAACGCTTTTGCCCAAGCAAGGAGATACGAATCGCCGAAAAAAGAATTGCTGTTGTTTTTGCTGATAAAGTTTATTTTGACAAGTCGCCAGTTTGGCGGTTTCCAGGTGGGGAAAAAAGATAACTCCATGA
>CAIYVS010000589.1 GCA_903929655.1 uncultured Bacteroidota bacterium
AATTGCCCCGGCCTTTAGGTCGGGGATAGAAATAAACAACAAGAGGCTTTAGCCAAAAGTTTTAATATATTTTAACTAATAAGACGCGGAATTAATTTTAAAAAATGAACAAAGCCACCAAATTACTTTATACCATTCAAATCGCCGACAACGCGCTCATCATTGGTCACCGTATCAGCGAATGGTGCGGCCACGGCCCAATCTTGGAACAAGACATCGCAGCAACCAACATTGCCCTCGATCACCTCGGCCAGGCACGCAGCCTCTATCAATATGCAGCCGAAATCTTCAACACACTACCCGCTGAAGAAAAAAAGCAAATGTTCTCGTCCACAGCACTGCAGGCCAAAGTAGCAGCAAATGAAAACATAGATGAAGATGATCTCGCATATCTCCGCGATGGCTGGGACTTTCATAACGTCCTCCTGCTGGAACAGACTAATAAAGACTGGGCCTATACCATAGCCCGCTCCTTTTTTTACGATGCCTTCAATTATTTCTTCTACTCAGCATTATTGAACAGCGCAGATACCACCCTCGCAGCCATAGCAGAAAAATCTTTAAAAGAAGTAACCTATCATCTCCGCTGGAGCAGCGAATGGCTCATTCGTTTAGGCGATGGCACCGAAGAAAGCCATCAGCGCATACAAAACGCCGTGAACGATCTCTGGATGTACACCGGCGAAATGACCACAGCCAACGAAACTGATAAAGCAGCATTCGCATCCGGCACAGGCGCCGACCTCGCTGCCATTAAAACAGCCTGGAAAGAAAAAGTAAGCGCAGTAATAAACGAAGCCACCCTTACCATGCCCAAAGACGCATGGATGCAACAAGGCGGCAAAGACGGCCTTCATACCGAACATTTAGGCTACATACTCGCCGAACTACAGTTCATGCAAAGAGCCTATCCTAACATGGAGTGGTGATTTCTCCACTCCCGTACTTATAAACTCCTTACTCTCTCGCGTCATTGGCAGCATTCGCCTATCCATGACCAAGCTGAGAAATAGATATGCTGCAAATTCCCCTCTTGAGAGGGGCTAGGGGTATGTTTTGTCATCCTGGGCGCCGACCCGCCATCTCCCAATCGAAGCCGTCAGCCCAAACTCAGCCGAAAGATTTGTCAGCCTGAGCCCAGTCGAAGGCTTGCAGAGACTCGGATTTGCCGCCAATTCTCGTTTTTGAAGGGAACCGGCAGATGGTTTATCCCCTGGCTTTTGGATTTTCCGATTTGGAATTTCACCCTTACTCCTTAACCACCTTCCTCGTCACCATCACCTCACCAACCACCATTATTTTACACACATAAATTCCCGGCGCTAAAGAAGAAGTATTAACAATAGTATTTTCTTCTTTTAATAAAGTACTGTACACTAATTGTCCTGTTATATTGTATAGGTCTGCCTTGGCATTTTGTTTTATGCCGGGATAATTGATGGTAAACTGATTATAGGCCGGATTAGGGTAAAGGCTTATCTCATGCTTCATTTCTTGCTGTTTTATTTGCACGGCAGTACAAAATGTATTGTATTTTGCAACAAAAAGATTCAATGGATTGATCGAATTATTCCCGATAATTAATGCATTGCCAAACGAATTTCCGCCTGAAATATAAATAGCGTCATCATTTGCCTGTCCATTTGATATAGCAGCATTTATTTCAGTGTAACCGCCTGTAGGCAGTGCAAAATACTCCAACACAGTGCCCGTGGAGTCCAGCTTAACGATAAATTTAGGATCTATACTATTGGATGGCGCATTTAACAAATGTCCGTCAAAAACAATATTCGTATCCATCGAGCCGCATATCCATATATCATTACAATTGTCAATAGAAAGTCCATAAGCTCTTTCACCCATAAAAGTGCTGGACCATCCCTGCATCCCGAATATTTTTGATGATAAAATATTACCTGAAGAATCCAGGATCATAAAAAAAGTATTTAATGGTGGTGGATATAAATATGAAAATCCCGGGTAAGTATTGATTAGTGTCGTATTCCCATAACGGATACTATCCATGAAAGTACCGCTGATATAGATCCTCCTGCTATCATCTACGCCCAGTCCCATAATATCTGTTGTAACATAAGCTGAACTTTGTGAAGTAAAGCCAAAGGCATTTTTAGCCCAAATGATGTTCCCGGATGAATCCAGTTTTGTTATAAATATATTATCCTCTGTATCAGCGGGGCTAGGCAAAATAAAATTACCTAATTTAAGAGCAGAGTGAGTGTACCTGCCTGCCAGGTATAAATCTCCGTTTTCCTTAACTCGCATCATCTTCACTCCTGCCAAACCACTGTCATTGATACTTTTTGCCCATAATAGATTACCCAACGAATCGTATTTGGCTACAAATCCGCCTATCCCTGCACTATTGCTAATGCTGTCATTGCCAAAATACATGGTCTTATTATCAGCAACTCCGCTGATATAGACATTACCGGCATTGTCCGTACCTATCCCGCCGCTTTTAATATACTCTAACCAACTTGTGGCACCCAACATCCCAACATAAGCTCCGTTCCTGATCCACTCTACAGTGCCTTCAACAGAAAATTTTGCTAGAAAAAATGCATCGGTACCATGTGTATAATGATTCCAGTTAACAGTATAAGAATCAAAACCAAACGTATCACAGTTATCATAAAAACCAAATAAATAGGTATTTCCGCTAAGATCTGTGGCAACTCCTATAGGGCTCGACCTCGAAGCTCTGCTTCCTTTCGCCCACATAACATTGCCAGAACTATCGTATTTTACTAAAAGTGTCTGCGGGGGGTAAATTAATGCACACGAAGAATGACTATTATGAATATTAATCTGTCCAAAACTGATACTATCTCCCGAATTAATTCCCGAAATGATCAGGCTGCCCATTTTGTCCGTGCAGCCAAACACCGCGCCTGAAGATGAGTTATAACCACTGCCGCCCCTCGCCCACTCCCATGTCTGCCCTTCAGCAACAATTGCAAAAAGCAAAAAATAAATTGTAACAAATATTTTATATAGGGTCTTCATATATTTATGTTTCACTAAGGTAGTAGTAATATACTGCAAATGTCCTAAAATAACGCGCAATTCTGATCCGCTTAAAACACGCTCCTACTAATATTTTATTTACCTTAATACATTATAAAAATCCACAATTTCAATCCTCAAAAACACACCTCAAAAAACCGTCAGGTATTGATAACATATACTAACCTAGCTATCAAATAATTACAACGAAAAAACTTTCTGTCATACGGCAGTTTCACACGTGTCATACGGCAGTTTTGCCCGTGTCATAGAAATTTCTTTTGGAGC
>CAIYVS010000590.1 GCA_903929655.1 uncultured Bacteroidota bacterium
ATAATTACAACCGTTGTATCTTTCTTTTTGCATAATTTTTGATAATGAACTAATAATGTTGAAATAGAATCAAGCTTCCTATCAATAGAGGTTTTATCGTTTCCTATTAGCTTTGGCTTAGCATTTGTAATCAGCGGAATAAATATTAAACAACAAATAAAATACTTCATCTTATAATTTCATTAAGCTTATTCTCAACTTCAGTTAATCTCATTGAATATTCTTCAATTAAATTTGTATGATAACCCTGTGGATCAGACCAATATTTACTTTTTTCTTCTAAAATTTTCGCAAAATTTTTAAGCTCATTATTTGACTTGATCATTTTAAGTTCCGAGGCGGCATTTCGCCATATTGTACTTAATATTTGAGAAGGGAAATCTCCTTCATCAGTTCTATACCTCGCAATATTAGTCCTAGTAAACCCTATTGCAGTACTTACGATATCGTAAATACGCATTTTATCTTTATGAGGAAGATTATTGCCCCTATCAACATATTCCCCAAACATACCGATAATCCAATTACTCATTAATCTTACTTTTAATAAAGATACTATTATAATTCAATGTATATACTCCCCTTAGTCATAAGATCATACAAAAAAGCCCCGATTCCTCGGGGCTCTCTATTATAAATGCTTGCTTGTATTTATTATTTGAACTGTGGTATCAGGTCCTGCGCCAGTTTCACCATTTTGTTGACGCCATCTTCAGGAAGGTTACCTTTCTTGAATTCGGCAAGTACTTCAGGCAGTTTCATTTCCATTTGGGTCAGGAACATTTCTTCAAATGCTTTCATGTTCTTAACAGGCACTTCACGCACCAGGTTATTGGTACCGAGGTAAATGATAGCAACTTGTTTTTCTACACTGAACGGAGAATATTGTCCTTGTTTCAGGATCTCCACGTTGCGAGCACCTTTATCTAATACGATCTTAGTAGCTGCATCGAGGTCACCACCAAATTTAGAGAAGGCTTCCATTTCCCGGTAAAGCGCCTGGTCTAATTTCAATGTACCTGCTACTTTCTTCATGGATTTGATCTGTGCATTACCACCTACACGGCTTACAGAGATACCTACGTTGATAGCTGGACGGATACCAGAGTTAAACAAGTTAGACTCAAGGAATATCTGTCCGTCTGTAATAGAGATCACGTTTGTTGGGATATATGCAGATACGTCACCGGCCTGTGTTTCGATAATTGGTAATGCGGTCAAAGAACCACCACCTTTCACCATGTGACGGATGCTTTCAGGAAGATCGTTCATCTTCCTGGCCACTTCGTCATTGGCGATCACTTTCGCAGCACGTTCCAGCAAGCGGCTATGCAGGTAGAATACGTCACCTGGGTAAGCTTCACGTCCGGGAGGGCGGCGAAGCAGTAATGATACTTCACGATAAGCCACGGCTTGCTTAGAAAGGTCATCATAGATAACCAATGCGGGACGTCCTGTATCGCGGAACAATTCGCCTATCGCAGCACCTGCGAAAGGAGCGTAGAATTGCTGGGGAGCAGGATCGGAAGCAGAAGCCGCAACGATGATGGTATAAGCCATTGCACCGTGCTCTTCCAATGTTTTCATTACGCCTGCTATAGTAGAGGCTTTCTGGCCTATTGCAACGTATATACAATATACAGTCTTGCCTGCATCGTAAAATTCTTTCTGATTGATGATGGTATCGATACAGATAGCAGATTTACCTGTCTGACGGTCACCGATAACCAACTCACGTTGTCCGCGGCCGATAGGGATCATCGCATCGATGGCTTTGATACCTGTTTGCAGTGGCTCTTTTACAGGTTCGCGGAAGATAACGCCGGGTGCTTTACGCTCCAGCGGCATTTCATACAGTTCACCTTTTATAGGGCCTTTACCATCTATGGGTTCACCCAGTGTATTGATAACACGGCCTACCATGCCTTCACCCACTTTAATGGATGCGATCTGGCCGGTGCGTTTTACTTTGGCGCCTTCTTTAATGCCTGCGCTGTCGCCCATCAATACCACACCCACATTGTCTTCTTCAAGATTAAGGGCGATGGCTTTAACACCATTTTCGAAAGCTACCAGTTCGCCCGAGCTTACACCGTTCAAACCATATACGCGGGCAATACCATCACCTACCTGTAATACGGTACCTACTTCTTCAAGCGTTGCAGCGCTATCAACGTTACTCAGTTGCTGGCGTAAGATCGCCGAAATTTCATCCGGTTTAATGTCAACCATATACTTTATTTCAAATTTTATAAATTAAATTCCAAATCGAATTTTAAATTCCAAACTTTACTCGTGTTATCGTGAGATTGCTTCGTTCCTCGCAATGACGTGAGTAAAGGGCTTGCACAGCTTGAGATTGCTTCGTTCCTCGCAATGACGCGAGTGGTGAGGTTATCTCAACTGGCTCATATAACTATTGTCCAGGACAGCGTTTTTAAAATCATGCAGATTTTTTCTAACACTGGCATCAAAAAGTTTGTCTTCCATCTCCAATACAAAACCACCTATCAATGTTTCGTCTACTACGGTCTCTAATTCCACTGTATTGTTCGGCATACCTCCCAATACTTTATTGAGGATATTGGTCTTTACGTTTTCATCAACAGCTACTGCTGTGGTTAGTTTCACTGTTTTGATGAGCTTCATTACATTGTACTGCTGAATAAATGCTGAAGCAATTTCAGGCAGGTTGCTTTCGCGGCCTTTGTTCACGAGCAATGTCATGAAGGCAAGGCTGATCTCATGTATGCTTTTACCCAATACCGCTGTCATGATCTGGTGTTTCTTATCAGCATGTATTATAGGGCTGCGCAGCATGTTTGTAAAATCAAGGCTTGTGCGGCATATTCTGTCCAGCAATTGCATATCCGCAAGCGTGGTATCCAGGCTGTTTTGTTCAACAACCAGGTCCAGCAGGGACTTTGCATAACGTGCGGCAAGACGAGGATTTGGCATAATTTAATTTCTCAATTTCTTAATACTCAATGGCTCAATTATTTCCCGACCCTCCTTCGACAAGCTCAGGATGACAAAGGAGAGAATACTAATTCAATTTTATTTCTTTTGACAGCATATTAATATAATTGGTCTGGCCATCGTTGGCAGCCAATTGCTGACGTAATATTTTTTCTGCTACTTCCACAGCCAGGTTGCCTATCTCGTTCTTCACTTCTGTAAGGGCAGCCATTTTCTGTTGCTGTATCTGCTGCTGTGCATCAATAATGATCTTATTAGCTTCTGTTTTAGCCTGCTCTTTAGCGTCATTAACGATCTTGTCTTTAATTTGCTTGGCTTCATTCATCATTGCTGTGCGCTCTTCGCGTGCCTGGGCCATCAGTTTTTCGTTGTCTGATTTCAGCTGGCTCATTTCCATTTTCACTTTTTCGGCAGTTGCAATAGATTCTGCAATGCCTTTTTCACGCTCGCCTAAAGAGTTCAATATGGGTTTCCACGCAAATTTGCGGAGGATGAAGAAAACCGAAAGAAACGCAACAAGCGTCCAAAAAAACAAACCGAGTTCCGGGGTTAATAAATCCATTTTCTATTTATGATTTATGATGTTTAATTTATGATTGTTTTTATTTTTTAACTTGGATTTTTTATTGATTCATGTTTGTCAATCATAAATGAAAAAATCGAAGATTTTAAATAAAGCATCCTCGGCCCTTTGCGTTGGATGCTTTAGTTTTTTGTGCGCTGTAAATTACAGCACGATAGCTAACAGGCTCACGATAACGCCGAACAGTGCAACCCCTTCTACGAAGGCAGCCATCAGGATCATATTCGCACGAATATCACCTAATGCTTCGGGTTGACGAGCGATAGATTCAACAGCACCTTTACCGATCTGACCGATACCAACACCGGCACCGAGAGCAGCGATACCAGCACCGATGGCACCACCACCTTTTGCCATTCCGTCTGCAGCTAACATAATTGTGTTCAATAACGACATATATATGGATTTTAATTAAAAAACTACGCTATAATTTCATCTTCAGAAATATGGTAAGCCTGGTGATCGTCAGGATGATCCCCTTCTATTGCCTGGCCAATAAATACTGCGGTAAGGTTTGCAAAAATGAATGCCTGTATGGCACCTACCAGCAATTCCAGCAAGAACATAAAAATGCTGAAAGCCAGGGATACCGGCACAAAACCTATACCAATGAATTTATTTAAAGCTCCGAAAATGAATATCATACAGATAACCGCCAGGATAACGATGTGCCCAGCCATGATGTTGGCAAAAAGACGTATCATCAATGCTGCAGGCTTGATCATTAAAGACATGATCTCAATTGGCACTAAAAGGATTTTTATTCCTGCCGGCTTTACAGGAGGATTTAAAAGGTGACCCCAGAAATGCTTATTACTGCTGGCTAATATTACTATGAAGGCAAGTAAAGCTAAAAGTGCCGTGCAGGCAATATTACCTGTAAAGTTGGCGCCACCAGGTAAGAGGCCTAATAAATTGTTGATCCAGATAAAGAAGAATATGGTAAGTAATAATGGGAAGTATTTATTGGCTTTAACTCCCAGGTTGGGTTTGGCTACTTCATCGCGCAAAAAGATCATGATAGCCTCCAATGCATTTTGAAAACCGGTAGGGGGTTTCATGTCGCCGTTTTTCTTGTACTTTTTAGCGGCACTTGTCATTAACCATAATAGCAATACCACCGATACCAGCATAGAAAGGACATTCTTGGTTATGGAGAAATCGTATATTTTATCACCATCTACAGAAAGTACCTTTTCTTTCATTGAGCCCGGGCCAACTCTTTGCAAATGGTAGCCCTGGTAATCTTCGCCTTCTGCAATTTTGGATGAAGAAAAAACAGTAAGACCGCCTTTAGTGGCATTATATATGATAACCGGCAATGGGAAACCTACGTGTGTCTCACCCATGCTAAAAAGATGCCATTCGTGAGAATCTGCTATATGACCAAATATTACAGAAGATATATCTAATTTTTTATCTTCTTTCTTTTCTGCCGTATTTTCACTGGCAGATGCTGTTTTTGCCCCGTTTTCAGCTTCCTGGGCAGAAAGCGAAAAAGATGCGAAAGAAAGCCCGAAAGCCAATAGTATCAAAGAAAAGAGACGTTTACAACTCATTGCCTGCCTGAAAATTTGCGCAAAGATACTTTTTTTAAGTTCAAAAAAAAGCGGAAAAAATTACATTTCTTTTATCTATCAAATATTGGCATTTAATACCCTGCCCTGTTATTAATGAGATGCACACTTTTATTAAATTATTGACATTTAGTCACATACATTCTTTTAAAGCGCATGAAAATATTAATATTATTTTCATTTAAGTGGGTGTCCATAATATTTATTGCATAAGTTTTTCAAATAGTTATAAAATTTTTGACAAAACTTATATTTTTATATCAAATCAAAATTTTTAAAGGGTATGAAGAAATTCTTTAAGGTACTGGGGTACCTGTTACTTATTGTTATTGTAGGCATAGGTGGTTTGCTTGTATATGTAAAAACCGCGCTTCCAAACGTAGGGCCTGCGCCTGAGCTAAAGGTGGAACGAACTCCCGAACGGATAGAAAGGGGAAAATATCTTGCCAACCATGTTACGGTTTGTATGGATTGCCACTCCACCCGCGACTGGTCCAGATTTGCCGGTCCGCTTACTCCGGGAACTTTGGGGAAAGGCGGAGAATTGTTTGATCAGAAATTCAGCTTTCCCGGAACTTATTATTCCCGGAACATTACCCCGGCGGGGATATCCCGCTATACAGACGGGGAACTTTTCAGGGTAATAACTACCGGCGTGGACAAAGAGGGAAAGCCTTTATTCCCCGTTATGCCATATACATATTATGGCCGTATGGACCCGGAAGACATCAAATGTATCATTGCATATATCCGCACGCTTGACCCTGTTGAAAATAAAGTACCAGCACCTGTTTCAGACTTCCCGATGAACTTTATTATTAATACCATACCTCATAAGGCCAGCCCAACAAAAAGGCCGGATAAGACGGATGTTCTGGCATATGGCGCTTACCTGGTAAATGCCAGCGCCTGCCGTGAGTGCCACACCAAAGTGGATAAAGGACAGATTATTCCTGAGCTTGCCTTTAGCGGTGGCAGGGAATTCCCTTTCCCTGATGGCTCGGTAATACGCTCTGCAAACCTGACCCCTGATCTAGAAACAGGTTTAGGCAAATGGACGGAGGAAATGTTTGTAAACAAGTTCAGAGCATTTGCAGATTCAAACTATCAGCCGCCACATGTTAATCCGGGAGAGTTTAACAGTATCATGCCCTGGAACATGTATGGTGCAATGACCAAAGAAGATCTGTCTGCAATATATGCTTACCTGCATAGTTTGCCGGCTATGAAAAACGAGGTGGTAAAATATACTGCGGCTAATGTGGCGAAGAAGTAGGTTGATAAGTTAATTCGTTGAATAGTTGATATGTTGATTGATATATAATTCAGAGTCCCGCAATTGCGGGACTTTTTTTACTGCTCAGAATTTGAATTCCATATCCTTGAGTACTTGTTCTTCGGGTTGAAGGACTATGTAGAAATGGCTGATAACATTTACTGCCTTGTCGGGGCTAATGCTTTTTAAGTCGGCGGTATTGTCTATAAGGGCTACTTGCTGCCTGTTATGAATAAATGCATTGTTCACAGCCTGCACATATTCCGGGTAGCGGTCTTCTGTATCGCTTTCGCGGCATAGTATTTTTTCGCCGGAGTAGAACATGATCTGCCATTGCAATAAGCCGTCGTTGGAGAAACAATATTTTATATCGTGCTTTTGCAGGTAGTCCACACTTGCTAAAACCTCTGTTTTCCGGGCAGGGTAAAATGTATAGTCTTTGAAAGAGATGATAGCGGGGATGCTGATGAGGATAAGTGTTCCACATAATAAATTATTTAACCGCAAAGACGCAGAGGCGCTAAGGAGCGATTTATCAAGTAATATAAAGAGTGAGAATAGTATGAAGCCTGTTATTGGGATAAGATAGCGGGGGGCATGCTCGGTTAAAAATAAACAATAGCCTATTGTGAATAATATGGACAAGACCGAGATAATAAAAAGGGAATGTTCCCCAGGGCTTTTGATGGAATACTTTATTGCAAGAATTACAAGTACAGCAATAAGCGCAATCGTTAAGCAGGAAAATATATTGCAGGTCAGGGGGGCTTTATAGATATAGTAGAGAAAATACCAGCCTTTAAAATGGTCAAAAAGAAGGACGGGTAAATCTCTTAAATTGTGAATCAGTGTATGGAGACTAAGGTCGAATACCTTGGGTTTCCAATGATTGGCGGCATGCATTTTCAGCCATAGAAAAATACATGAAAGTGGTATCAATCCTGCTGCGAGACTTAGTATTTTGTTCCTGTTTAGTTGTGCGTATAATTTGTAAATAATAATCGGCAAAAGCCCCGGCAACCATAAGGGCTGGCTTTGGTATATGATGACGAGTATAAGACCTATAAAGAAATAGGTTAGCTTTGATTTAATGCCTTTCTTCCTAAATATGATCCACATTAATAAAGATGAAAAGAAAAATGAAGTGAGGTAGCCTCCTCTTGCCTTCATAGACCACAGCGCCCATGAAGGTGCAAAAATAAAGACCAGTGTTACCAATAAGGGCAGCCATTTGTTTTTTGTGTTGATCTCTGTAAGTGTTTTGTAAAAGAAGAGGATGCCTGTTGTCCACATGAGTAACATGGGAAGTTTTACGGACAGATCATTCATGCCGAATAGGAGGTAAAAAAGCGAGACCAAAGCCGTTTCTATAAATGCAAAACCATAGGCTTGTCCGTGGAAGAATATGGGTATTTCTTTGCCTTCTATAAAGTGTTTTGCCATAAGGCCTGTTACACATTCGTCCCCATCCAGCAGCAGTTCGGGACTGAGGAGTTGGGGCAGCCTGCTGAGGATGCAGAGCAATGCAATAAGCAAAAGTAGCCAGATGTTTAATAGTCGCTTCATTACAAGGATAAAGGTAGAAGCTTAATGGAAATTTGAAAGGGGTAAAATGACAGAACTACAATTCCTTCCTCAACCTCGCCACCGGCACATTCAGTTGTTCGCGGTATTTGGCTACAGTGCGGCGGGCTATATTATAGCCTTTTTCCTGCAGCATTTCTGTGAGGCGCTCGTCGGAGTGGGGTTTGCGTTTGTTCTCTGCGCTTATTATTTCATGCAATATGGTCTTTACTTCGCGGGTAGAGACTTCTTCGCCACTATCGGTCTGCAAAGCTTCTGAGAAGAAATATTTTAGTTTATACGTACCGAATTCTGTTTGTACATATTTACTGTTCGCTACCCTGGATACAGTAGATACATCGAGGAATGTCAACGTCGCAATATCCTTTAGTATCATGGGCTTCAGGGCCGTTTCATCACCTGTGAGAAAAAACTCTTTCTGAAAACTCATGATGGCCTGCATGGTATGCAATAAGGTATGCTGGCGTTGTTTGATGGCATCTATAAACCATTTGGCGGAATCCAGTTTTTGTTTAATAAAAAGCAGGGCTTCTTTCTGCCTTTTGTTTTTCTTTTCGCTGCGGTCGTAGGCGCGCATCATCTCACGGTATCCTTCCGATACACGCAGTTCCGGTGCGTTCTTGGCATTGAGGCTGATTTCTAAAACGCCATTATTATTAAAAACAAAGAAGTCCGGTATGATATAAGACTCAGCTTTGTTCATTACTGTAAAAGCAGCTCCGGGCTTGGGGTTGAGGTGGATGATGACATTAATCACATCCTTAAATATTTTATCATCGAGGCTTAACTGGCGCTGTATCTTATCGTAGTGTTTCTTGATAAATTCATTGTAATAAGAATCCATGATCTCGATGGCATTTCTCACCACCTGGCTATCAGGCATTCTCTTTAATTGCAGTAAAAGACATTCCTGCAGGGTCCATGCGCCAATGCCCGGAGGATCGAACTGCTGGATACGTTTCATAATATCCTGTATCTCATCCACATTGGTATCTATGTTCTGTCCAAAAGCAAGATCATCCACGATGGCATTTATTTCCCTTCGCAGGTAACCATCATCATCTATGCTGCCTATTATCTGCTCTGCAATGGCATGGCTGCGTTCATCCAGTTCCAGCATACCCAGTTGGTCCAGCAGGTGGTCGTGAAAGCTGGTTTCTACCCGCACGGGTGCTACCTGCCTTTCGCTATCCCCGTTGCCATAATAATCATCACTGTAATCATAGCCGCTGCTCTCATCGTCTTCTGTTCTTAAAAAGTCATCCAGGTCCACCTTTTCGGCACTATCATTGCTTAGCTCCACATCCTCAATTTCGCTCTCTCCGTCGGTATTGTCATTATCCTGCAGGTTCAGCTCATCTGTCGGGCCATCTTCTCCATCCAGGCTATGTTCCAAAGCAGGATTTTCTTCCAGTTCTTCTTTTATCCGCTCTTCCAGGTTGGCAGTGGGTATCTGCAGCAGTTTCATGAGCTGAATCTGCTGGGGAGATAGTTTCTGCAATAATTTTTGCTGTTGCGACTGTCTTAACATAGTACCGGTTACAAAAATAAAATATTACGGCGCAAAAAAGTATTAAAATCAATGCTTTTCGGCAAATCCTTAACATCGGCAAGCTATTACATTTTCTGTATGTTAATGTTCTTCTTTTATAAAAAGTAGTTTCGTATATTTCAGCTGTGATTATTTGCCCTTTTCAAAGGCCAGGGCTTAGCTCTTGTGTGCTCATGTTGTTTTCTGCATTTCACTAAGGGTTTCTGGAAATGATAATCGGACTGCATGCATGATTAAGAAACCATATATCTCTCCATCTTTTACATATCTTCCTCTTGAAGAAACCTTGCAGGTGACCCGTAAGAAGAAGCAACTTTTTATTGGGCTGCCAAAAGAAACTTTATTCCAGGAAAACCGTGTGGCATTGACACCGGAAGCAGTTTCTGTTTTGGTAAACGATGGCCATGATGTGGCAGTGGAGCATAATGCGGGCGAAGGCTCATTTTATTTTGACAGCGACTACAGCGAGGCAGGAGCACATATAGTATATGATAAGGCCGAGCTTTATAAGGCCACGACTATTATAAAATCGGCTCCTATATCAGAAGAGGAGGGACTGTTATTGCAGCCTAACCAGGTGGTGATATCGCCCATTCATCTACCCTTCCTGAAAACACCCATACTGGAACAACTGATACAGAAAAAGATCATAGCCATTGCTTTTGAGTCTATAAAAGATGATGCAGATACTTTTCCTATCGTCCGCTCTATGAGCGAGATAGCGGGTAGCTCTGCCATACTTACTGCTGCCAAATACCTGAGTAATATACATAATGGCAAGGGTATTCTTTTAGGCGGCATATCAGGTGTTCCGCCTGTGAAAGTGCTCATTATTGGGGCGGGTATTGTAGGCGAGTTTGCTGCCCGTACTGCTTATGGTTTAGGAGCATCTGTTAAGATATTTGACAATTCCATTTACCGCCTGATGCGCCTGCAAAATAATATCGGGCGCAGGTGCTATACTTCTGTTATTGAACCAATTACGCTGGCATCTGAACTGGCGGACGCAGATGTTGCTGTAGGGGCCCTCAGTGCCGTAAACGGTATGACCCCGGTGGTGGTTACAGAGCAGATGGTGAGCAATATGAAGGCCGGATCTGTAATAATAGATGTAAGTATAGACCGTGGCGGATGCTTTGAAACATCCCGTCTTACCTCTCATGAAAACCCGATCTTTAAAAAATATGACGTGATACATTATTGCGTGCCCAATATAGCCTCTGGTGTGGCACGTACCGCCTCACGTGCAATAAGTAACGTATTAATGCCAATTTTACAGCAGAGTGCAGATGCGGGTGGCATAGAAGCCATCATACAGGCGAAGAGCGGGATACGCAATGGTGTTTATATGTATAAGGGACATGTTACCAACGCCCCCATTGCCAAACGCTTTAAATTCAAATACACAGACCTCGACCTTTTGCTTTCTTCGCAAATCTGAGTATTTTAACGCTCCTATTTGCATTGTATGCCCAATTACAGAATGAATAAAACAATAGCCGGTTATCATCTTTTGATGATATTATCTGCCGTTGACTTCAGGATAAGCTGGAATGAAGACAAAATTATCAGGGATTACCTGGTACACGAATTTCCTTTTCGTGTGAACCTGGACCGGGAGATGGACGTGATCAGCAATTTAAGGCCCGACGAATGGGAGGGCCATTTCAGGAAAGCGATGGATGATTTTTATGATGACGCCACACCGGAAGAACGCAACAGGCTTTTGAAATTTGCCATTCAGCTTACAAAAGGAGATGATGTAATTACCAAAGAAGAGAACCACTATCTCAATTTGCTATTTGAGAATTGGGAACCAGCTGACTAGCTTGATTGGTTGATAAGTTGATTTCTCTATTTGAGCTGTTGCTCAGTTGCAGGCTTAGCTTCAGTAGTGTTTTCGGTTTTGCCACTCTTTATGACGCCCGCATAGATCATACCGAATATCGCAAGGCCTGCGAGAATACGGTAGATACCAAATGCACGAAAGGTATGTTTTTGTACATAGCCGATAAAGGTTTTGATAGCAATGAGCGCAACTATAAAAGCAATGATATTGCCGGCTATCAGCATACCTACCTGGCCTTCCTGGAAACTGATGCCTGCTTTATGAAAATCCCAAAGTTTTTTCACTGTTGCAGCAGCCATGGTGGGCACTGCGAGAAAGAAAGAAAACTCAGCGGCCAGTTTGCGCGTAAGCTTTTGTTGCAGACCGCCAACAATAGTAGCGGCGCTTCTCGATACACCGGGTATCATAGCTATTACCTGGAAACAACCAATAATAAACGCTTTGGGATAAGAAATTTCCTCCACCTTATCTATTTCTGATTTTTTAAAAAACTGATCGACGAACACTAGTATGATACCGCCGATAAAAAAAGTAACGCCAACCGTCAGGCTGCTTTCCAGCAAAGCATCTATCTTCTTAGAGAACAGGGCCCCGAATATGGCGGCCGGAATAATTGCTGCCACCAGCTTTAAATAAAACTGGAAACGGCTGAAATCGAAAAACCTTTTCCAATACAATACCACTACTGAAAGGATTGCGCCAAACTGAATACAAACCTCGAAAAGCTTGGTAAAGGAATCTTCGTTAATGCCCATGATGGAACTGGCAATGATCATATGACCAGTGGAAGAAATGGGAAGGAATTCTGTAATGCCTTCTACTATACCAAGTAATATTGTTTGTAACCAGGTCATACTTATGGAATGTTTATGTATTTATGAGTTTGTAAAGATAATTGCCATTGCGGATGTTGCTGAATATATTTTATTATGAGTGGGTTAATTTGTTCGCGCTTGCTCCACTCCGGCTGCAGGTACAATTTACAGCCCTTACTTACTTTATGAGCATGGTGCTCTGCCCATTCAAAATCGGTTTTATTATAAACCACTACTTTCAGTTCGTCTGCCATCTCCAGGCATTCCATCAACGGTGCTTTAAACTTTTTGGGAGAAAGCGTTATCCAGTCTATGCTTCCTTTTATCGGGTATGCACCGGATGTTTCGATATGCACACGAAAGCCTTCTGCATGGAGGGCATCACACAAAGGACCAAGGTCATACATAGCAGGTTCGCCGCCTGTTATAACTGCTATGCGACCCGGATGTGCTTTCGCTTTCTTTACAATATCTTCTGTGCTTATTTTCGGATGTTTATCTGCATCCCAGCTATCCTTTACATCGCACCAGGTACATCCCACATCGCAGCCACCGAGTCTTATAAAATAAGCAGCCTGCCCTGCATAAAAACCCTCTCCCTGCAAGGTGTAAAAATCCTCCATCAGGGGATAGGATACTATGTTTTTTTCTATAGTCGTCAATTGATATGAAATCGTAATTTTGGCTAAAGCCTGTTCATTTATTATTTAAACCCCGGCATAAATGCCGGGGCAATTAAGGTCCAGATGATATTTCTTATTACTTATAACATTTGAGCCACAACTCAACTATTCACTAATTTTTTTTGCTTTACAGCATCAATGGTATTCTTCATCAGGCCGCAAATTGTCATGGGGCCTACGCCTTTGGGGACAGGTGTGATATAACTGCAAAGCGGGGCAACATTTTCAAAATCCACATCGCCTACCAGTCTTGAACCGCTTTTTGTTGTAGGGTCATCAATGCGGTTAATACCTACGTCTATTACAATAGCGCCGGGTTTTACCATATCAGCAGTTACAAATTTTGGCCGGCCAATTGCAGCTACTATCAGGTCGGCACGTTTTACGATATCTTTCAGGTTCCTGGTTTTGGAGTGGCAAATGGTAACGGTAGCATTGCCAGGATTTGCATTGCGGCTTAATAATATGGTCATGGGTGTGCCTACTATATTGCTTCTTCCTATTACCACACAATCCAATCCTGTCACATCTATTTTATAGTGTTCCAGCATCAGCAATATGCCATAAGGCGTAGCAGGTAAGAAACCCGGTTGGCCCAGCAGCATTTTACCTTGGCTGATGGGATGAAAGCCATCTACATCTTTTGCAGGGTTTATATTATTGATCACAACATCAGCAGAGATATGGTTTGGCAATGGCAATTGTACCAATATACCATCTACAGAATCATCATCGTTCAGTTTATTCACCTGGTCCAGCAGAAACTCTTCTGTAATGGTGGTTTCAAAATGAAGATGTGTAGACTCAAAACCCAGTTCTTTGCAAGTACGCACTTTGTTGCCAACATAAGCTTCGCTGGCAGGATTATTGCCCACGATAATAACTGCAAGGTGCGGCACTTTATGGCCACTTGCTTTCAGTTCCTCAACTTCTTTTTTCAATTGTTCTTTTATATACGCAGATGTAGCGTTTCCATCCAGAATTTGCATGCTGCAAAGATAATTCTACAAATTGATAATAAAGATTAGAAAATACCTCTATTGAACAGAAAGGTCAATCCCTTACGAAACGAATGTATTAAACAATGTTTTATGTTTAATTATCTGACAAGTTTATTTTATATAAGTATTCCCTGACAATAAATAAGAAAAGGACCCCAGATCGTTGAAGTCCTTTTCTTATTCCTTTGTAAAAAAATATTTTTAAGTTGTTGGAGGGGTCTCTGTTTCCAGGCGATCAAAATGTTTTTTATCAAAATTCCTGTATGCCCAGGCATATATCAATGGGAACACCCATAATGAGAAAATCATTGCGCACAGAATGCCCCCTATTACTACACGGGCCAATGGCCTGCTACTTTCAGAACCAATGCCATGCGAGAGTGCTGCAGGTAGCAAACCAATCGCTGCCATCAAAGCGGTCATCACTACAGGCCTTATCTTTGATCTCACACCCATTTTTATAGAGTTATATAGTGAATCATTCTCCCCTTTAATTTTTTCAAGATTTTGCTTAAAGACAATAATGAGCAAAACCCCATTTTGAATACAAATACCAAATAATGCTATAAAGCCTATACCTGCGGAAATATTGAAATTAGTACCCGTCATAAGCAATGTTACAATGCCACCTACAATAGCAAATGGAACATTAAGGAAGACCAGCAAGGCGTCTTTAAAGTTGCCAAACATGGTGAATAACAAAAGAAAGATCAGCAAAAGGCTGATGGGCACTACCCCTGCCAGGCGTTTGGTTGCTCGCTGCTGATTTTCAAAATCTCCCTGCCACGCCATAGTATATCCTCGCTTTAATACCACTTTTCCTTTTACTTTTTTCTGGGCTTCTGCTATCGTACTTCCCATGTCTCTGTCTCTGATAGAAAATTTAAGTGCGGAATAGCGTTCATTATCATCCCTGAAAATAAGACATGGCCCTGTTTGTTGAGTGATGGTTGCAATTTCTTTTATGGGCACTTTTGATCCGCTTTGTGTAGGCACGAGGAGGTTGCCGATATCTTCAGGTGTTTTTCTGAATTCTTCAGGGAGCCTAATACGAATATCAAAGGTTCTGACCCCTTCATACAAAGTTGAAGCAGACAAGCCACCAATAGCCATTGCAACCACCGCATTTGCGTCGGCAGTGGCTACACCATATTGTGCCATTTTTTGCTGGTCCAGGTTTACGTCCAGTTCCGGTTGTCCTATGTTGTGAATGACACCAAGATCGGTAATACCCCTTACATCTTTCAGAATATTATATACCTCGGTCACTTTATCTTCCATATATTTCAGCGAATCCCCGTACACCTTTACACAAATAGAACCTTTTACACCAGACACCGCCTCTTCTACATTGTCCATAATGGGTTGCGAAAAGTTAAGGTCTGCGCCCGGTATTACGGAGAGTTTCTTGCTCATTTCCTGTATCAGTTCATCCTTGCTCATTTTAGGATTCCAGTCGTCTTCAGGATACAGTATTACAGAGAATTCATTATTATAAAATCCTGCCACATCCGTGCCATCGTCAGGTCGGCCTGTTTGAGAAACTGTATATTTAACTTGCGGGAACTGAATAAGAATCTTTCTTACCTGTGTGGAAATTTCAACCGACTTTTCTAAAGAAATACTGTACGGCATTTGCACCCTTAACCATATAGAGCCTTCATTCAGTTCGGGTAAAAATTCAGAACCTAAAAATTTAAATGAAAACAAGCCTATAACCATAACAATTATAGATACGGGAATTACAACCTTTTTATTTCTGTAGGCTTTTTTAAAACCATTAAGCATAAAACCGGTAAGATGATGCACAACTGGGTTATGTCTTTCATGAACGTTCTTTTTAAGTAAAATACTGATGAGCACCGGCACCAATGTAAGTGTAGTGATGAGGGCGCCCAACAATGCAAAACCCAATGTATAAGCAAGGGGTGAAAACATTTTCCCCTCCACCTTCTGAAACGCAAAAATGGGCAAAAGGCCTGTAATGATAATTAACTTGGCAAAGAAGATAGCCTTTCCTAACACGGCGCCATTTTTCTTTATCAATCCATATTTGGCCAATTTATTAAAGCGTTCCATCCCCACTGCTTTGGCTTTATCATCCAGGATTACAAACATCCCCTCCACCATAACCACGGCTCCGTCAATGATTATACCAAAGTCAACAGCGCCAAGCGATAGCAGGTTGGCCGACATACCCATTAAATGCAGGCAAATGAAAGCAAAGAGCAATGCCATCGGGATAATAATGGAAACTATTAAAGTGGTACGCCAGTTAAACATGAATAAAGACACCAACAGCGTAAGAAGAATAATACCTTCTGCCAGGTTGTGTGTAACAGTATGTGTTGCGTATTCTGTCAGGTCAGAACGATCATAGTAGGGAACGATATGTGTGTCCCTGGGTAAAATACCATTATTCAGTTTTTCAACTTTGGCTTTGATGGCCGCTACGACATCGGTAGGGTTAGCACCTTTACGCATTACAACAATTGCTTCCACCACATCCGGCTCGTCAGTCATTACCCTTTTACCTGTTGAGTCGGTCAGGCCATTTGACCTCGCCACCCAGCCCAATCGTGGCAGGTTAGATATTTTCACCTGCGCCACGTCCTTTACCAGTACCGGCACACCGTTGTTACTGGTGATAACGATGTTTCTTATTTCATTGATGTCGTTCAGCAAGCCGATACCCCGCACTACAAAGGCCTGGTTATTCTGTACAATTACATCGCCGCCAATATTGATATTTGTTTTTTGAACGGCTGTGAACACATCCAGCGGCGTTATATTCAGCGAGGTAAGTTTACCAGGGTCTACCTGAATTTCATAGGTTTTAGTTTTTCCGCCAAAACTGGTAACATCTCCTACTCCCGGAACCGAACGTAATTGACGTTCAACTACCCAGTCCTGGATGGTTTTTAATTCCCGCACGTCCCTCGTATCACTCTCCAGTGTATAGCGGAATATTTCACCTGTAGGGCCCGTGGGAGGTTGAACGGATGGTAGTATGTTGGGTGGCAAAGTAGCATTCTGCAGCAAATTCATTACTTGCTGGCGCGCTTCGGGATCTTTTACGTTATCATCGAAGATGATCTTAACATATGACAGGCCAAAAATACTCGTACTACGCAGACTCACTTTCCGCTGCACCGGATTCATGGATATTTCTATAGGAATTGTAATAAATTTTTCCACTTCTTCGGCGCTGCGGCCAGGCCATTGTGTAATGATGCTTATTTCTGTATTTGTAACGTCCGGAAAGGCTTCGATCGGCATATTCTTAAAAGTGATAATGCCGACAATTATTAATGCGAGCGCAGCAAACAATATGAAATACCTGTTTTTTAACGAGAACGCAATTAAATTTTTTATAAGCTTGTTCATTATGTTATTTTAAGAATCAATTATTTAATTCAGTAAAAATCTGGAGGGCGGAAGAAGCTATTACCCTGTCACCTTCATTAACACCCGAATTGAGGTAAGTCTTTTCTCCTAATGTATTGAGTACATCAACAGGCGCAATATCCGCATCTCCTTTTCCTTTATAAACAACTACATAATAACGGCTGTTTTCATAAACAAGGGCCTTGCTTGGTATGCAAATCGCATCTCTTCCCTCGGGGTTTGAAACAATTACACTGGCAAACATGGCTGGCTTTAAAACATAATCAGGGTTTTCTAAAACAATCCTTACTTTAATAACTTTGCTGGCAGGGTCAAGCACATTGAGTATTTTATCTACTTTCCCTGTAAATATCCTGTTGGGCTCCGATAAAACCTTTACATCTGCTTTATCACCGATATGCACTTTCTCAATATTGGCTTCATATACATTTGCCTGTACCCATACTTCTTTAAGATCGGATATGGTAAAGAGATTGGCACCGTTATCAGGGCGTACAGATGTGCTGTTCGTTATATTTTTTTGCACTATGAAACCATTAATAGGAGCTCTTATTATATAGTCGCCGTTTGAACTGTTCCCGTTTATTTTAATTACTCTTTTTGCAGTTTCCAGGGCAGACATGGCTTGGTCGTAATTGGATTGTGCAGTAGTAACGTCCAGTATAGATGCCAGCCCGCTTTTGTAAAGTTCTTTGGCAGCTTCAAGCTGTTTTTTTGTAGTTGAAATATTAGTTTGAGCAATTACTAAATTATTACTGTAACCGGCCATTTCACTACTTTTTACAACAGCCAGCACCTGGCCAGCTTTTACATAATCGCCTAATTGCACTTTTACATCCTGAACAATTCCGCTGACCAGGGAGTAGATACTTACCTGCTTATCCTGGTTAAAATCAACCATGCCTGTAAGTGTCAGGGCATTTACCAGGGGGCATTTCTTCACTGTGTCTATGATGATGGACTGCAATAAGGTATCCGGTATTCTATACTTTGCTCTTTCTTCGGGCTTTTTTACATTTCCCGAGCAGCTTAACAGTAAAGCCGAAGAAAACAATAAAACTCCTATGCCGATAATGAAATTCCTTTTGTGCATATTTTGAAATTTTGTAAATCTTTTTTTAGTGATCAGATTATTTGTTAAACAGATTAGTACCGGTCAAAAAATTGATATTTTCCAATGTGTACACTTTATTATACAAGA
>CAIYVS010000591.1 GCA_903929655.1 uncultured Bacteroidota bacterium
CTTCCATCATTTTGTCAACAGGTATGCCCGTATGCTTCGCTACAACGTAAGCAACATCTTCAGCTGTAACAGTTTCACGTAGAAAAACACTATTACTTATAGTGCCCTCGATAACATTTAATTCCTTCTCCAAGACAGGAATTTTTCCATACGATATTTCTCCGGCCTTAGCTAAATCTCCGCGTCTTTGAGCTTGCTCTAGTTCAAGACGTAAATCGCTTATCTCTTGTTTGATTTGTTTGGCCTTATCAAGCTTAAGTTTTTCTACTTGCCATTTTGTAACTATTTCCGCAACCTGCTCTTCCAGTATTTTAATTTCAACTTCCAGCGTAATAAGTCTTGTTTTAGAACTTTGATCGTCTTCACGTCTCAAAGCCTCTCTTTCCATTTTAATTTTTATAAGTTTTCTTTCCATCTGATCGATAACTTCCGGCTTACTTTCCATCGCCATTACCAATCTACTTGCCGATTCATCGATTAAATCTATAGCTTTATCAGGTAGATACCGATCGCTAATATATCTATCGGAAAGGTTAACGGCAGCGATAACTGCACTGTCCGATATCCTAACCCCATGATGAGTTTCGTATCTTTCTTTGAGTCCACGTAAGATAGAAATTGCATCTTCTACGTTCGGTTCACTTATTAAGACGGTTTGAAAACGTCGCGCCAAAGCCGGATCTTTTTCGATGTGTTTTTGATACTCATCTAATGTTGTAGCGCCAATACAATGCAAGTCTCCACGAGCAAGTGCTGGCTTTAAAAGATTAGCCGCATCCATGGCGCCACCACTGGCACCAGCGCCAATAAGTGTATGCATTTCATCAATGAACAAGATTATTTGTCCATCGCTCTTGGTCACTTCATTAACAATTGACTTAAGTCTCTCTTCAAACTCTCCTCTGAACTTAGCTCCAGCAATAAGCGCGCCCATGTCAAGTGCCATCACTTTTTTACTTTTAAGACTTTCAGGTACGTCGCCCATTATAATTCGCATCGCCAAACCTTCGACCACAGCCGTTTTTCCAACTCCGGGTTCTCCGATTAAGATAGGGTTATTTTTGCCTCGACGAGATAAAATTTGAATAGTACGTCTTATTTCTTCATCCCTTCCAATTACTGGATCAATTTTACCGTTTTGCGCTGCCTCGTTCAGATCGCGAGCGTATTTTCTCAGAGCGTTGTAACTATTTTCCGAATCTACCGATCCAGCCTTATTGCCACCTCTAATTTTGACGATTGCAGATTCAAGACTTTGCTCAGTTATTCCGGCAGCAATTATAGCCGCAGAAATATTAGATCCCTTTAATTTTAACATCGCTTCAAAAAGTCTCTCTTGGGTAACGTATTCATCTTGACTGTTTTTGCTTAACTCTTGAGCCTTAATTAGCACCGCAGCTAAATCTTTTCCTATATGAGACGAACCAGCACCGCTACCTTCTATTGAGGTATTTTTATCAATAATTTCCCGTATTTTATTTTTCAGCAAAAACGTATTTCCTGAAGCCAAAGCTATGAGATCCAAAATAACAGAATCATGATCTGTAATCATTGCCTCCATTAGATGTTCAGGGCCAATTTGCTGATGACCCATTGAGGTTGCAATCATTTGAGCTTTTTGGATAGCAGCTTTGGATTTATCTGTGTATTTTTCTAAATCAATTGACATATAAAAATGCTCTTAGGTTAATTCATCGCCACATTAAACATATAGTACAAGATTGATTATTTTCAATCTATTTTGATCGATATTTACAAAGAAAACA